>JBATAS010000001.1:0-18870 GCA_049661965.1 Ferruginibacter sp.
GCAGATTATTTAACTAGAATTCGTAACGCACAGATGGCTAACCACCGTATTGTAGAAATACCTGCAAGCAATCTGAAAAAGCGTATCACAGAAATTCTGTACGATAAAGGATACATCTTAAAATACAAATTTGAAGATGATAACAAACAAGGCTTAATTAAGATAGCCTTGAAATATGATGCTACTTCTAAATTACCGGTAATACAGAGTTTAGAGAGGGTTAGCCGTCCGGGTTTACGTTCTTATGCAAAACCGAGTGAAATCAAGCGTGTGAAGAATGGTTTAGGTGTTGCAATCGTTTCTACATCAAAAGGTGTAATGACAGATAAAGAAGCAAAAGCACAGAATGTAGGCGGAGAGGTTCTTTGTAACATCTACTAAAAAAATGCTGATTTGATAATTAATCCGCCAGTCGTCGGATGAACACAAATCGAATAATAACTAAATAAAAAAATCGACCATGAGCAGAATAGGAAAAAAGATTATTGAAGTGCCGGCTGGCGTAACAATTACTGTTAGTAACGATAATGTGGTTACTGTAAAAGGGCCAAAAGGTGAATTGAAAGAAACACTTGACAGGGATATTAAACTTGAAATTGGAGATGGAGTTGCAAATGTTGTACGTCCAACCGATCAGATCCGTCATCGTGCCATGCACGGTTTATACCGTTCACTGGTTGCCAATATGGTTAAAGGTGTTACTGAAGGATATACAAAGAAATTAGAACTGGTAGGTGTGGGTTATAAGGCATCTGCTCAGGGAAACCTGTTGGATATGTCTTTAGGATATTCTCACAATATTGTGTTTGAAATACCTAAAGAATTAAAAGTTACTACGTCGCAGGAAAAGGGGCAAAACCCGATGGTTTCTTTTGAAAGTATAGACAAGCAATTGATTGGCCAGGTTTGTGCAAAGATCAGGAGCTTACGTAAGCCTGAACCATACAAGGGTAAGGGTGTTAAGTTTGCCGGTGAAATTTTGAGGAGAAAAGCCGGTAAGTCAGCAGGTAAATAAAAAATAATTTAAACAGTTCCGGCAGCATCGGAGCAAAAAATAAAGATCATGAATTCAAAAGGTAGTGCAAGAATAAAAATCAAATACCGCATCCGTAAAAAGATAAGTGGTGTTGCAGCAAAACCAAGATTAAGCGTTTTCAGAAGCAACAGTGATATCTATGCTCAGTTAATTGATGATAACAGCGGTGTTACTTTAGCATCTGCTTCATCAAGACAAAAAGATATTCAGGCTCAAAAAGCAGCTAAGACTGAAAAAAGTAAAATGGTAGGAGCAGCAATTGCAACCAAGGCGAAAGAACTGGGTATTGAAACCGTAGTTTTCGATCGTGGTGGTTATATCTATCATGGCCGTGTGAAAGCTGTTGCCGAAGGTGCAAGAGAAGGCGGACTGGTTTTTTAATTATAAAATTTCTAATAAAGAAAAATAGATGTCAAATTTAATAGCAAACAAAATAAAAGCTGGTGACCTTGAACTGAAAGACAAGGTGGTTGCCATTAACCGTGTAGTTAAAACAACCAAAGGTGGGCGTGCTTTTAGCTTCTCTGCCCTGGTGGTAGTTGGAAACGAAGCCGGTATTGTTGGTCACGGAATGGGTAAGGCCAAAGAAGTACAGGAAGCAATTACTAAAGGGATTGAGGATGCAAAAAAGAATCTGATTAAGATTCCTTTGATGCATGGTACCATTCCACACGACCAGTTATCAAAAGACGGTGCAGCTAAAGTTTACATTAAGCCTGCAGCACATGGTACCGGTGTAATTGCCGGAGGTAGTATGAGAGCGGTTTTAGAAGCAGCTGGAATTACTGACGTACTGGCAAAGAACCTGGGTTCTGCAAATCCAACCAACGTGGTAAAAGCAACTTTTAAAGCATTAGCTACATTACGTGAGCCAATTGCAGTTGCAAAAACCCGTGGCGTTTCTTTAAAGAAAGTATTTAACGGATAAATTCAGTTAATCGTTAATTGGTATTTAGTTCAAAGGAGCTTTTACAATTAACAAATAACATATACAATGAAAAAGATAAAAGTAACACAGGTTAAAAGTGTAATAGACCGTTCGGAGCGCCAGAAAAGAACAATGGTAGCTTTAGGGTTAAAGAAAATGAATGCTTCTGTTGAAGTTGAAGCTACTCCGCAGATATTGGGTATGGTAGCAAAAGTTAACCACCTGATTAAAGTTGAGGAAATCTGATTTGAAGATTTTGGCACTATCATTTCCAAATCATCAAATTAACAAATCATCAAATTAACAAGCGAGGGGTGATTCCCCGTAAGTACAAAATCAAAAAAGTAAAATGAAACTACACACACTAAAACCTGCAAAAGGTTCTACACACAAAGAGAAAAGAATTGGCCGTGGTGAGGCAAGTGGTAAAGGTGGTACATCTACCAAAGGTAATAAAGGTGGACAGAGCCGTGCCGGTTACAAAAGTAAAAAAGCTCACGAAGGTGGACAGATGCCTATCCAGCGCCGTATTCCAAAGCGCGGATTTAAAAACAACAATCGTATTGAGTTTAAAGTATTAAACCTGGGACAGATTGATATGTTGGCAGAAAAGTACAGCATTACAGAATTCAGTCTTCAAAATTTATACA
Source organism: Ferruginibacter sp. (assembly GCA_049661965.1). Classification (GTDB taxonomy): domain Bacteria; phylum Bacteroidota; class Bacteroidia; order Chitinophagales; family Chitinophagaceae; genus Ferruginibacter. Next base: position 2,615 of record JBATAS010000001.1, read on the forward strand.
TCAATGGTTTAATAAGCCAGTTTGATAGTGTAAAGGTTTTAGGCAACGGCGAACTGAAAGGTAAATTCACTTTTAAAGTGAATGCAGCCAGTGAAAAAGCAAAAGCTGCTATCGAAGCTGCCGGAGGTACAATCGAGATAATAAAATAATTTCACGATATTTGCCCGACCCACGCTAAGCGGGGTCATTTTTTATTTAGCGCAAAACATTTAAATCGTTTACATTCTGTGAAGAAATTCGTTCAAACACTAAAGAATATCTGGAGCATAGAAGAGCTGCGTAATAAGATCATGTTCACGTTGATTTTGATCTTTATTTATCGTGTAGGTTCTTTTATTGTATTACCCGGTATAGATCCTAATAAATTAGCAAGCCTTTCTCAAAGTACTCAATCGGGTATGTTGGGTTTACTTGACACTTTTGTAGGTGGTGCTTTTTCAAAGGCATCTATTTTTGCATTGGGTATCATGCCCTATATCTCTGCTTCAATCTTTATGCAGTTGATGACCATCCTGGTTCCTCAAATGGCAAAAATTCAGAAAGAAGGCGAAAGCGGCAGAAAGAAGATCAATCAGTGGACACGATACCTTACTGTTATTGTAACTGCATTTCAGGCAGCGGCATATATCGGTTACTTAAAAAGCCCGGGCAATGCCGAAGCTATTATCCCTGCGTTCAGCGCATATTTCTGGATGTCAACAGTTATTATTCTTACCGTAGGTACATTGTTTGTAATGTGGCTGGGTGAAAAAATTACTGATAAAGGTTTAGGTAATGGTACGTCTATCATCATCATGATTGGTATTCTGGCACGTTTACCGGAATCGTTTGGACAGGAGTGGGCAGCAAGAATTACAAGAGGAGCAGGTGGTATATTAATGATATTGATTGAGATTGTATTCCTGATAGCAGTTATCTTAGGTGTTATCTTATTGGTACAGGGTACCCGGAAAGTACCGGTTAATTATGCCAAGCAGATTGTTGGTAACCGCCAGTTTGGTGGTGCCAGAAACTTTCTGCCATTAAAAGTGAATGCATCAGGTGTAATGCCTATCATCTTTGCTCAGGCAATATTGTTCTTACCAACTTTGTTTTCATTTGGCGGCACAGCTTCGTGGACGAAATATTTTACCGACCATACCAATGGTGGATATATGATTGTGTATTCAGTAGCGGTAATTGCATTTACCTTCCTGTACACGGCTTTGATATTTAATCCAAAGCAGATGGCTGATGAATTAAAACGCAATAATGGTTTTATACCGGGCGTTAAACCGGGTCAACCAACTGCCGATTATATTGGTACTATTATGGACAGGATTACTTTACCGGGTGCGGTTCTACTGGCATTCGTTGGTATTCTGCCAGGTATAATTCAGTTGTTGTTTGGTATGCAACAGGGCTTTGCAACTTTCTTTGGAGGTACTTCATTATTGATTAACGTTGCTGTTATCTTAGATACATTACAGCAGGTAGAAACTCAATTAATGATGCGCCAGTACGATAGTTTGATGAGCAGCGGAAGGATACAGGGGAGACAAGGCATTTCTGCCGGAATATAAAAAATATACCCCTAACGGGGACTTAAAGAATAAATAATTAAGCCCCGACTGAATAAGTCGGGGTTTGTTTTAAAGTAATTGTATAATGATACATTATAAAAGCAAGGCTGAAATTGAATTGATGAGAGAAAGCAGTTTACTGGTTAGTGAAACGCTTGCTTTAGTTGCTGCTGCCATTAAGCCGGGTATAACTACCATGCAGCTTGATAAGATTGCAGAAGAATTTATCAGGGATAATAAAGCGTCAGCTTCTTTCAAAGGATATCATGGTTTTCCGTATACCTGCTGTATATCTGTTAACGATGCGGTGGTTCATGGTTTTCCAACTAATGAGGAATTAAAAAGCGGTGATGTGGTTTCAGTTGATGTGGGTGTTTTTAAAAACGGTTTTCATGGCGACAGTGCATATACATTTGGGGTTGGTGAGATCAGCAATGAGATCAAACAACTGATGAAGGTTACCAAAGAATCTTTGTATAAAGGAATTGAAAAAGCCACACATGGTAATCGTGTTGGTGATATTGCTTTTGCCATACAGGAGCATACCGAAAAACTGCACGGTTATGGCGTAGTAAGAGACCTGGTTGGGCATGGCCTTGGCCGCAGCCTGCATGAAGAGCCGCAGGTACCCAATTTTGGGAAACGGGGAACAGGTGCCAAATTAAAAGAAGGTCTTACTATTGCTATTGAACCCATGATAAACCTGGGCACCAAAGATATTTTTTATGATAAAGACGGCTGGACCATCCGCACGGCAGATGGAAAACCTTCGGCACATTACGAACACGATGTTTGTATTCAAAAAGGCAAGGCCGATATCTTATCTTCTTTTACCGGAATAGAAGCTGCTGAGAAAGCAAATGATAATCTTTGTTCGGATTATTAATTAAAGTATCCTGTACTTCAATTCCACCCTTGCATCATTCCATATATTATCGGGGCTGATATAAGTATCCTGGTAGCGGAATATGATTCCGGCCTTTACAAAAATATCTCTCACCAGTTCGCTGCATATATAAGCCCGGTTCTTCTCACGTTTACTTACATGAAAAAGAATACGCATCATGATCCGTACAATTTCATAATTGTCATAAGGCCTTGTCAGTTCATCAAGACCAAAACTTATCCCTCTGTCTAAATTCTTTTTTTCAATGGGAACATTAAGATGGGCAATAGCAACCTGTCCTTTATAAGGACGTTTAGAACCTTTATAATCCCGTAAATATTTTGATAATGGAATTAAACGGATGCCAAACCTGGGTTCAGCTTCTAAAACCAATACCCTGCCCAGTTCTTCATCTTTATAAATAACAGCAACATGGCTCCAGGTACTCTTGGTAAGTCTTTGTATAATACCCGAGAAAAGATAGCTGCCGCTGCAAAAAACAATCTGGCCAGTTTTTAAATAATCTCTTATTTTTTCATAACGGTAGTCGGGTAATTCTTTAAGCGATTTTTTGGTTATAGGTTCAGCCATGTTGTAAATTTTATGCAGGGTGTAAATTGCTTATTTTTGAAGATACGAAATAATGAAGATGCATAAAAAACGATTGATTGTGATTGGGGGTGGAGCTGCAGGTTTTTTTTGTGCTGTAAATGCAGCAAGGTTAAATCCGTTGCTGGAAGTAATCATACTGGAAAAATCGGGAAAACTTTTAAGTAAGGTAAAAGTAAGTGGGGGCGGACGTTGTAATGTAACGCATGCCTGTTACAGCATTGCTGATATGGTAAAAAAGTATCCGAGGGGAGCCTCTTTTTTAAAAAAAGCATTTCATCATTTTTTTACAAATGATACCATTGCCTGGTTTGAGGAAAGAGGAGTGAAACTAAAGACAGAACCCGATGGCAGAATGTTTCCGGTTACCAACAGCTCTCAAACCATTATTGATTGTTTGCTGAAGGAAGCAAATAAATACAAGGTTGATATCAGGATGAATAAGGAAGTGAAAGAAATACTTACTGAAGCCGGTAAATGGAACTTGCTGCTGAAAGATGATACAGTGTTACAGGCTGACTTGGTTTGTATTGCCAGTGGAGGCTATCCCAAAATTGTACAGTACGATTGGATAAAAAACACTGAGCATAGCATTGAAGAACCGGTTCCTTCTTTATTTACATTTAACCTGTCTGCCGGACAGGCAGGTATACCGGGTAATTCCATAACATCATTAATGGGTGTTGCTGTTGAAAATGTACAGGTGAAAATTGTTGGTTCAAAACTTACGGAACAGGGGCCTTTATTAATTACGCACTGGGGTATGAGCGGCCCGGCGGTTTTAAAACTTTCTGCCTGGGGTGCAGGCGAACTGGCCAGGGCAAATTATAATTTTAAAATTCTGGTAAACTGGATACCTGCGTTTAACGAAAACAGTTTACGTGAAAAGTTTCAAAAACTTCGTTTTGACCTGGCAGCTCAAAAGATCGTCAACCGTAATCCATTTGCTTTGCCTGGCCGCTTGTGGGAATACCTGCTTATTCAATCGGGTATTAATACAGAACTGCGTTGGGCCGATCTGCCGGCAAAAGAACAAAACAAACTGATAAAACATTTATGTGCCGGTGAGTATGAGATAAAAGGCAAAACAACTTTTAAAGAAGAGTTTGTAACGGCTGGAGGCGTTCAGTTACATGAAATTGATTTCAATACTATGCAAAGCAAAAAATACCCGGGTTTATTTTTTGCCGGCGAAATAATTAATGTAGATGGTATTACCGGGGGCTTTAATTTTCAAAATGCCTGGACAACGGGCTGGATAGCGGCTAAGGCTATAAGTAGTTTAGAAAACTTAGATGTTTAGAAGTTTAATTTGTAGTATTAGTGTGAAACGTTTTTTCTAAACCTCTAAACCAACTCCAATCTTCACAAATTCTTCACTTCTCTATTTCATTACCAGTTTCATTTCAATTACTTTTGCTTCTACTTCAGGGTATGAAAAAAATAGACCGTTACATACTGTCAAAATATCTTACTACATTCTTTTTTTGCTTGCTGTTGCTTACGGCAATTGTTGTTATAGTTGATATCAGTGAAAAGACCAATGACTTTGCCAAATCAAAATTATCAGCGTACCAGATATTTACTGATTACTATATTGGCTTTATACCCCGTATAGATGCCATGTTGTTTCCGCTGTTTGTTTTTATTTCGGTAATCTTCTTTACATCAAAAATGGCGGGCAGGTCAGAGATTATTGCTATCCTCAGCAGTGGTGTAAGTTTCCGTAGGTTTTTACTGCCTTATGTAATTGGTGGTCTTTTCTTATCTGCTTTGTTATGGGTAGGCTATCAGTATATTGTACCAAAGGCAAATCTTAAATGGGCCAACTTTCAGGCAAAATATGTTGATGGCCCTGCAGCACCGGAAAGTAATAACAGCAATTATAAACAGAAACTGTACTTTAAAACAGACGCTAATACCTATGTTGGTATCAGGGGGTATGATACGGTTTTAAAATCGGGAAATGGTTTTTTTGTGCAGCGTTTTGAAGATAATAAACTGGTTTATAACCTGCGGGCCGATCAGTTTAACTGGGATACAGCCACCGGTAAATGGAAATTGCAAAATGCAGTAGAACGCTGGCTCGACAGTATATCAGAACGGGTAAACCATTCATCCACATTATCTATAAGCTATAATTTTAAACCGCGGGATCTGCGGAAAGACGAATTTCTGAAAGATCAACTACCCACACCGGAGCTGGATGAGTTTATACGGCTGGAAAGACTCAGGGGATCAGAAATGCTCGGTATGCTGCTGGTTGAACGGTATAACCGGGACTCAATACCGGTTTCGGTTTTTATACTTACTATTATCGGCGCTGTATTGGCATCACGTAAAGTACGGGGAGGCAGCGGCCTGCACCTGGCAATCGGGGTAATCATAAGTGTATTATATATCCTGTTCAGCAGGTTTTCACTTGTATTTGCCACCAAGGGCAATTTTACACCCTTTCTTGCAGCATGGACACCCAATATCATCTTTGGATTGCTGGCTTTTTACCTGTACAAAAAGGCACCTAAGTAAAATCAAGGAATGTCTGTTTGTTTTATATAAACTTTTTATTAAAAGTTTTGTTTTAAAGACTCACTCATCGTAATTTTAAGCGTTCTCAAAATTCAATGCTAATGCGGCTTTATAGCTGCATAAAAATAAAATTTTGGTCCTTTCAGCAACAATTTCAATAATGAATAACAAATAGATTTATGGGTATTATTAAAGACAGATTTAAGGAAAAAGCCGATGTTATAGCTTCGGATATTAAAGGATTGCTTAAAGAGCATGGCGATAAAGTGATTGGCGAAGTAACCTTAAGCCAGATATATGCCGGTATGCGGGGCATTACTGCATTAGTATCAGAAACGTCGTTGCTGGATGCACAGGATGGAATTCGTTTTCGTGGATATTCAATACCTGAATTAAGGAAACAGTTACCTAAAGCACCAGGTGGAACAGAGCCATTACCTGAAGGACTCTTTTATCTGATGCTAGTTGGCTCGTTACCAACCGAAGAAGAAGCTCAGCATTTAAGCAGTACCTGGCAGCGCCGTAGCCATGTACCAAACTATGTATTTGCAACTATTGAAGCATTGCCAATAAGTGCTCACCCAATGACCCAGTTTGTAGTTGCTATTATGGCGCTGCAAACCGAAAGTAATTTTTCAAAGCGTTATGCAAAAGGCATGAGCAAGGCAGATTACTGGGATGCAGTTTTTGATGATTCAATGGACCTTATTGCACGTCTCCCTCGGATTGCAGCATATATCTACCGCCGCAAATACAAAGGTGGCGAACATATTCAACCTAACGGTTTACTCGATTGGGCAGGCAACTTTGCCCACATGATGGGTTTTGAAGATGAAGGTTTCCAGGAGCTGATGCGTTTGTACATGACCATTCATGCCGATCATGAAGGCGGTAATGTTTCGGCACACACTACTCACCTGGTTGGCTCGGCTTTAGCCGATCCATATTTAAGTTTTGCTGCCGGTATGAACGGCCTGGCCGGCCCTTTACATGGCCTGGCAAACCAGGAAGTGATTAAGTGGATTTATGAAATGAGAGAGAGTATAGGAACCGATACACCAACAAAAGAGCAGATTGAAGAGTACGTTAAAAAAACATTCAGCGAAGGAAAAGTAGTACCGGGTTATGGCCATGCGGTATTAAGGGAAACTGACCCAAGGTTTACAGCCCAGATGGAATTTGGTAAAAAACATATGCCTGATGATCCGCTGGTACAAACGGTATGGAATATTTATGATGCTGTGCCTCCGGTTTTAGGTTCAATTGCAAAAATTAAAAACCCATGGCCAAACGTTGATGCACATAGTGGTGCATTGTTGGTACATTATGGTATGGTTGAGTATGAATTCTATACCGTATTGTTTGGCGTTTCCCGGTCGCTTGGTGTGTTGGCAAGTCTTTGTTGGGACAGGGCTCTGGGCTTTCCGCTTGAAAGACCAAAATCGGTAAGTACCAGGTTGGTAAAAGCCTGGCTGGATGGAAAAGAAGAAATATGGGGTGATTAATGAACCTTATATAATAAATTGTAAAACCGGAATTTTGTTCCGGTTTTTTTATTCAAGTACATTTTTATGCTATAAAAAAGACCCGTATTTGCGGGTCTTTGTGGAGAGTATCGGGGTCGAACCGGACCTCTTTCCCGATAGCTATCGGGACAAGCAAGCGTCCGTTAAACGTTTAATATTAAGAATTGTGGATTATCCACTCAATATACTTCAGGCTCTTTTTGCTTTTTATTTCCAGCTCTCGTTTATGAGCCTCTTCTCTACTCAAAAATTCTTCTGTGTACTTTAAAACCCAATCAGATGCTTTTGATGTAAATGTTGAAATACCTTTATTATGTTGTTCTAAACGTATAGCTACTCTGCTGCATAACCAACATAATATTTATTAAGCTTAGTTGAATAAATGATATAAACTGAAAAAGGCATAAATAAAAAAGGCTCACAAATGTGAGCCTTGTGGAGAGTATCGGGGTCGAACCGACGACCTCTTGCATGCCATGCAAGCGCTCTAGCCAACTGAGCTAACCCCCCATATTTTTAAGAACAATAATTTAATAACCCGACGCACCTCTTTCCCGATTACTATCGGGACAAGCAAGCGCCCGAAATACTTCGGGACCAACTGAGTTAACCTCCCAAACGGATTGCAAATATACTGGCATCAGCCTTTCATTCAAAATGAATTTTAATATTATTGCTGCATAAAAAAACTGCCTTAAAATTTCTTCTCAGGCAGTTTGTATAATATTATTAATTACGTTGAAATTATTTTACAACAACCGAATCATTCAAATCAGCATCAACAAGAATACGTCCGCAGTTTTCGCAAACCATAATCTTCTTACGTAATTTAATTTCACTTTGTTTTTGTGGAGGAATGGCATGAAAACAACCACCGCAGCTATCTCTTTCAACAGCAACAACAGCAAGACCATTACGGTAGTTCTTACGGATGCGGTCGTAGCTGGTCAGCAAACGCTCGTCAGCCTGGCCACGTGCCTTATCAGCTTCTTTGTTATAATGCTTCTCTTCTTTTTCAGTTTCGCCGATGATCTTTTCCAGCTCACCTTTTTTACCTACCAGGTGACCTTCTTTGTTGGCTACTGCTTTTTTAGCAATCTCCAGTTGTCTTGCTTTTTCAGCAATTTCTTCGGTAGCATCTTTAATATGTTTTTCGCAAAGCTTTATTTCTAAAGTCTGCATTTCAATTTCTTTATTGATGGCTTCAAACTCACGGTTATTTTTTACGTTATCACTTTGCTTTTCGTATTTCTTAACCAGTGCATCAGCTTCTTTAATGCCTTCTTTCTTCTGGGCAATAAATTCCTGGATACCGTTTATCTCTTCTTCCACACGTGTTTGCCTGGCATGTAAACCTTCAATTTCGTCTTCCAGGTCTTTTACTTCCATCGGTAATTCACCTTTCAGGATCTGAATTTCATCCAGTTTACAATCTACTTTTTGTAAAAGTACCAGAGCGCTTAATTTTTCTTCAATTGAGAATTCTTTAACTGCGGCCATTTTATTTTTGAAATTTGATAGTTAAAATTACAGGAAGTAACGTACCGGATTGGTTTTTACACCTGTTTTAAGGACGGCAAAGGTAGGGAATTTCCGGCTCAAAACAGCAAATAACAGGTCGATTGTGTACTGTTCGCTTTCATAATGGCCAATATCGGCAACAACCAGCCTGCTGTTGGCATCAAAAAACTCATGGTATTTAATATCACCAGTTACATAGAAATCAGCGCCAGAAGCTACTGTAGCCCCAATCAGGAAGCTGCCTGCACCACCGCAGAGGGCTATTTTTGATACCGGTTTATCCAATAAAGCAGTGTGTCGTATTACAGAAAGATTAAATTTTTCTTTTAAAAGACTTAAAAAAGCTGTTTCGCTGAGTTTTTCGGGCAATTCACCAACCAGCCCGCTGCCAACCTGACTATTTTGGTTATCCAGGGAGATAACGTCATAAGCTACTTCTTCATAAGGATGTGTTGCTACAAGTGCGGTTAAAATACCAGCCTCTTTCCAGACCGGGAATATCATCTCCATTTTTATTTCATCTTCGGTATGCCTGATACCCTTTTTGCCTGCAAAAGGGCTTGTACCCTCGCCAGGTTTAAAAGTTCCCTGCCCGGCAATATTAAAGCTGCACTCGCTGTAATTGCTGATATGACCGGCACCTGCTTCAAAAATTGCTGATCTTACTTTCTCTGCATGATCAACCGGAACAAAAGTGAAAAGCTTTTTAAGCGTATCGTTTTTCGGCTGAAGAATTCTACGGTTTATCAAACCGAGTTTATCGGCGAGGGCCGCATTAACGCCATTAAGCATATTATCAAGATTGGTATGAATGGCATAAATGGCAATATCATTTTTAATAGCAGTGATGACAGTTTTCTCAATATAATTTTTTCCGGTAATCTTTCTTAGTCCGCCAAAAATGATGGGGTGATGGGCCACAATAAGATTGCATTTTTTTTCAATTGCTTCCTGCACCACTTCTTCTGTAGCATCAAGCGTAGTGATGATGCCGGTGCATTCCCACTGATTGTTGCCTGTAAGCAAACCTGCATTGTCATAACTTTCCTGCAACGATGGCGGAGCAACCGTCTCTAAAAAACCTGTAATTTCCTGTATCTTCATTTCACTAAGTTAAAACATGAATTCGAAAGAACTATACAGTCAGTACAAAACAAAATTGCAGCAGATTGCCGATGTTAAATACGCAACTGCAGTGCTGCAGTGGGATCAGGAAACCTACCTGCCGCCCAAAGGCAATGCAATACGTGGCCGGCAGATAGCCACACTCAGTGAAATGGCTCACCGGCAATTTACTGATGAAGCCACCGGCACTTTATTAAATGAACTGGTTTCAAAAGAAGACCTGGGTGATAAGGAGAAAAAAAATGTACAACTCAGCCTTGAAGATTATAACAAAAGTAAAAAACTGAGCAGCGAATTTGTAAGACAGATGAGTGAAACAGTGACCAAAAGCTTTCATGCGTGGATACAGGCAAGAAAGGAAAACTCCTTTTCAGTTTTTCAACAGCCACTGGATGATCTGATACAATTAAAAAAGCAGGAAGCTGAAATACTGGGTTATCAGCATCATCCTTACAATGCTTTGATGAACGATTATGATAAAGGACTGACTGTTGCTATTGTTGACAAAGTATTTGCTGATCTCAGGCCACAATTATCTGCCCTGCTTGATAAGATCAAAAACAAAACACAGGTTGACAATTCGTTCTTGCATCAACATTTTGATAAAGACAGGCAGTGGAAATTTGGAATGGAAATTTTAAAACAGCTGCATTTTGACTTTGAAGCAGGTAGACAGGATATCAGCGAACATCCTTTCACCATCAACTTTAATAATAACGATGTACGGATTACCACCCGGATTGATGAAAATGATTTTAGCAACATGCTCTGGAGCTGCATACATGAAGGCGGCCATGCACTTTACGAACAAGGCCTGCCAACAGAAGAATATGGTTTACCGCTTAGTGAATATGCAAGCCTCAGTATTCATGAAAGCCAGAGCAGGCTTTGGGAAAATAATATTGGCAGGGGATTGCCCTTCTGGCAATACAATATGCCGCTTGCAAAAAAATACTTTCCCCAACAATTTAACCATGCAACAGTTGAACAATTTTACCAAGCCATCAACAAAGTACAACCTTCATTAATACGCACCGAAGCTGATGAACTCACTTATCATTTTCATGTGATGATCAGGTATGAAATTGAAAAAATGCTGATTGAAGGCAGCATAAACACCAAAGACATTCCGGCGTACTGGAATGAACATTATGAAAAATACCTGGGCATAAAAGTTCCGGATGATAAAAGAGGCTGCCTGCAGGATGTGCACTGGAGCCATGGCAGCTTTGGTTATTTTGCCACTTACAGCCTGGGCAGTTTATATGCGGCGCAACTGTACGCTGCATACAGCGCTCAAAATCCTTCTCTGGAAAAAGAGATAGCTGCAGGCAATTTTTCAAATTTATTGCAATGGCTAAGACAACATGTACACAGGCACGGGCGTTATTATACATCGGAAGAGCTGTGTAAAAATGCAACTGGCAAAACCCTGAACAGTAAATATTTTATGGATTACGCCAACAAAAAATATTCGGATATTTACAAAGCATAAAATGCATGCCATGAAAAAGTTCATCTACAACCCGGCAGTTATTTTTTTTACAGCGTTAACGGTATTATTTGTCTTTAACGGCTGTGCTAAAAAAGCTGTTGAACAGGCACAAGCATCTTACCTGCAGCAGCAGTTCGAAGACAATATCCTCAACAAAAATTTCAGGGTGCATTTAGCCATGGACAATGGCACCGACCTTACCAGCCAATACAGCGGCTATACTTATGTTTTGTATAAGAACACTTATTACAACGGTCCCATGACGGCTGTTAAAAACGGAGTGACTTACAATGGTACCTGGGGCTGTAATGACGATTACAGCAAACTGGTGATAACCTTTCCGGCAACACCGGCCGAATTTGTTTTTTTAAACAGGGAATGGCGCTTCACTAAAAAATCATTGCCCATTATGGAACTGGCACCCTGGGGTACTACCGACCCCAAAGTGCTGCACATGGAGCAGTTTTAACTAACCTTTCAGTTTATTCACCAGGTCAACATATTGCTGCATACTTTCTTCGGATGATTTTCCTTTTAATGCAGCCCAGGCATCGTACTTGGCTTTGTTTACAAAATCAAATGGGTTGGATGGCGCTTCGCCGCTTACATCGCCTTCGGTAGATTGTTTGTATAAAGAATATAGTTGCAGTAAAACATCATTATCAGGTTTTTGGCTGAGTGATTTACTGTCGGTAATTGCTTTTTCAAATTGTGCTTTAATATCCATGTTTTTTTATTGCGAATTTAGGGGAAGGTTTTTACCCCGACACAATAGTTCAGAATATTTTTTTCGATTGCTACTAATCATTATTTTTAGTATCAGATCAAAAACGGCAATATGGTATTATAAAAGCATGATCCTTTTTAAATTTATAATCAATTCTTTAGGGAACAAGAGTAGCTTATATTACTGAGTTGGCAATAATACCCTTGTTGAAATCAATTACTGAAAAGGATTTTAGTACAGAACAGAATTATTTTATTGCTAATGGATGTTTGGTAATAATTAAAACAACAAAATGAAAATTCTGATACTTGGAGCAACTGGTCCCACTGGACAGCAATTGCTTACTCGTGCATTGGATCAGCAGAATGAAGTGACTGTTCTTGTGCGTAACCCATCAAAACTAAACTTCAAACACCAGCAGCTTAAGATAATTAAAGGAGATGTTTTAGATAGCCAGATTTTACTGACAGCTGTGCAGGGACAACAAGCAGTGATCAGTGCATTAGGTAGGGGGCAATCCCTTATATCTTCTAATTTAATTACAAAAGCAGTCAACAATCTGATTCCCGTCATGTATGAATCAAAGGTGAAACGGCTAATTTTTCTTTCAGGATTTGGAGCAGGTGAGACTTTTGTACAGGCCAACCAATTGCAGAAAATTATTTTTAAAACATTCCTGAAAGGTATTTATTCAGATAAGGCACGGGCAGAAAAAATGATACGCAGCAGTAATCTCGATTGGACACTTGTGTACCCTGTTAAACTTATAAATAGTCCATCCAGCGGCAATTATAAATCAGCAGAAAAATTGAGTATGAATGGGATGCCAAAAATTTCAAGAGCTGATGTTGCAAATTTTATACTTCAAGAATTGAAAGACAATACATTTTTAAAAAAGGGAGTGGTCCTGAAGTAAATCTTGTAGCACAAGAGCTTAGTTATAAAATTGAAGGTACGGCACTGCCACAAACATAAAACTGGGTAAAAACTTAGATAAAATTTACCCATTTTTATCAATTTCCCCTCCCCAAAAATATTTCCCACATCAACCCAATTCTATTTATCTTTAAGCCTCATATTTAACCCAAACCCAGAGACCAAAACATACCGCCATGATGGAATTTTTCGAAACTATGTCACCGCTGCTGAGAACCTTCTGGTATATAGCCATACCAACCAGTCTCATCTTTATCATTCAAACCATCATGACCTTTGTTGGCGCCGATGCCAGCGATGGCGTTGATGCAGATTTTGACAGCGATTTGCATGGCACCGATGCTCCATTTCAACTTTTTTCGTTGCGTAACCTTATTAATTTCTTACTGGGTTTCAGCTGGACAGGTATTTCTTTTTACACAACTATTTCATCGCAGGCGTTGCTGATTGGGCTGTCGCTTTTCATGGGTCTTGTATTTGTGCTGGTGTTTTTTCTCATCATCAAACAGGTGCAAAAACTGGCCGAGGATAATTCTTTTAAATTAACTAACACCATCAATAAATCTGCTGAAGTTTACCTCACCATCCCCGGCCATAAGGCCGGCAAAGGAAAAGTAATGATCAGCGTAAACGGTGCTTTTCATGAACTGCAGGCCATGACGGAAAACGAAGAGATACCGACAGGCTCAGTTGTAAAAGTTGTAAAGATCATCAATGAAGATATTTTAATCGTAGAACCCATTTAACCAAAACAACATGAACCCGATCTTATTAATCGCCGTTGGCGCAATTGTACTTTTTGTAACTATCCTGGCACTGGTATCACGCTATAAGCGATGCCCTTCGGATAAGATTTTAGTGATCTACGGCCGCACGGGCGGCACATCGGCAAAATGTGTGCATGGCGGCGGAGCCTTTATCTGGCCTGTGATACAGGATTATGCATTCCTGGATCTAAAGCCGCTTTCCATTGAAGCAAACCTTACCAACGCACTGAGCCGCCAGAACATCCGTGTGGATGTGCCCTGCCGTTTTACTATTGCCATTTCAACAGAAGCTGATAGTATGAACACGGCTGCTGAACGTTTGCTGGGTTTAAGTCCGGAGCAGATACAGGAGCTGAGTAAAGATATTTTGTTTGGCCAGTTGCGTCTGGTAATTGCAACGATGATGATTGAGGAGATCAACAGCGACCGGGATAAATTCCTGGATAATATTTCTAAAAATGTTGACAGTGAACTAAGAAAGATCGGTTTAAAACTCATCAACGTAAACGTAACAGATATAAAAGATGAGTCGGGTTATATTGAGGCATTGGGTAAGGAAGCTGCAGCAAAAGCCATCAACGAAGCAAAAGTTAGTGTGGCCGAGCAGGAAAAAATTGGTGAAACCGGAAAGGCATTAGCCGACAGGGAAAAAGATGTACAGATTGCAGAAACTCATCGTGACCGTGATGTAAAAATTGCAAACACAGTAAAAGACAGGGAAGTTAGTATTGCCATGGCCGGTAAGGATGAATCCATTGGTAAGGCTGAAGCACAAAGAGATACGAGGGTAAAAACTTCGGAAGCAAATGCGGTGGCTGTTAAAGGTGAGAACACTGCAAAGATTGAGATTGCCAATTCGGATGCATTGCGTAGAGAAAAAGAAGCAGAAGCATTACGTCTTGCCATCAGCGCCGAAAAAGTGCAGCAGGCAAAGGCACTGGAAGAATCATATGTGGCCGAACAAAAAGCAGAAGCAGCCCGTTCGGAAAGAGAACGCAGTACGCAGATTGCCAATATTGTGGTACCGGCAGAAATTGCCAAACAGCGTGCTATCATTGAAGCACAGGCCATTGCCGAAAGTATCCGTGAAAATGCAAAGGGTGAGGCTGATGCCATTTTTGCCAAGATGGATGCAGAAGCAAAAGGTTTGTATGAGATTTTAACCAAGCAGGCCGAAGGTTATAAAGAAGTTGTTGCTGCAGCCGGCGGCGATCCTACAAAAGCATTCCAGTTATTACTAATTGAGAAATTACCGGAGCTTGTTAAAACACAGGTGGAAGCAGTTAAGAATATCAAAATTGATAAAATTACGGTTTGGGATTCGGCAAATGGTGGCAGTAACGGAGATGGTAATACAACCACCGCCAATTTTGTGTCGGGCATGATGAGAACAGTACCGCCATTGAATGATCTGTTTAATATGGCTGGGTTAAATTTACCAACTTATTTAAAAGGTGCTGATAAAGAAAAAGAAGATGGAGAATCAGAAAAAAAAGCTGAAAAATAAAAACTGATCTGTAAGAACATTATTACAAAGCAAAAGCGTTCCAAATTAATGGAACGCTTTTTTTATTTCAAGTGGTTGTTTTTATTCTTGTTTAGCTTCTGTATTCTCAGCAATTTTTGAAACACCCCTATGGGTGGATTTTATAGCTGAGTATCTTACTTTTTGCTTAGCAATGTTTAAATTATCAGCTGATTTAAGTCCTTCCTTTTCAACTATGTTTTTCCGGGTATCCAGGGCTTCATACAAAACCTTTACTTCGTCCCAGTCTTCTCTTGTATATTTCTTTTTGTTATCATCTACGGTATTTACAAAGCGTTTGTACACGTCCAGAATATTATCTGCATTTACAAATTCAAATTTCATGTCGGTGCCAATTTTTCCTTCGCCAAATAAACTGTTTCTTAATACCATTCTGTAATCATTTGCCGCAGCAAGTTCTTTTTCTTTCAATTTAGCCTCATATTCAGCTTTCATAGCTGCATACTTTGCCTTACTTATTTCGGCATTGGCTTTTTCTTCCGATGAAAGCTTATCAACAGATTGGTCTGCTTTTGATACTCTTGCCTGGTAGCCATTGTCAATCTCTGTCCAGTTGGCTTCTGTATAAATACGGGGAGCGTTCTCTACCGAATCTACATACTGCGTTAAATTTTCGGCATCCTGTTTTGCCATAGCAGTTTCTGGGTTGTTGCAGGCTGTAAATCCTCCAGCCATGATTACCACTGTAATCAGGAAATTTATCTTTTTCATAATAATAAGTTTTTATGCAGGTAATAAACCAACATTCATGCCATAAATTACAACTCCTTGTAAGCCTTGTTGGTAAAGGCTTTCATGGGCCGGGTATTAAAAATTGATCTTTATTTTTCAGCAAAATTTTCAGAAAAACCGTATTTCTCACAAAGAAATTGCCTGTCATATGATAATAATTCAGTGCTTAAATTAAATTGCAACTTTATTTTTAAATTAGTCAATAATTGGCCGCTTATTTTCTTAATTTGCTTGCTGATAACAGGATATTATGCTGCAGAAATTACAGATACAGAATTATGCCATCATCAATGAA
>JBATAS010000002.1:0-12361 GCA_049661965.1 Ferruginibacter sp.
GATTATGACAGGGTATCATCAAGGGCGCTTGAAGAGAAAAAGAATAAAGTACTGGAAGCGTGGTTTATGAAAAAAGTAGTTACTTATTATATTTTGTTAGATGATGAATATAAGAGCTGCCCCGAAATGATTAAATGGACAGCAGGTAATCAGGCTTCGTCAATAATTAAATAGTTTAGTAAAACAAAATTTATAAAAGCGTTCCGGTTAATAAACGGAGCGCTTTGTTTTAAGCATCAAAACCAACAGGTTGATTTTCAAAAATCAGTAATACAAAAAACAACTTATCGTTTTACTTTGTATCGGCTAAAGGCTTAACAAAAACTAAAAAATTGATAGAAACTAAAAAAATAATCAGGCAGCAGGAACAGGCTGTATTGGTGGGTTTAATTTATAAAGAGCAAACCGAGCCCATGGTAAATGAATACCTGGATGAACTTGCTTTTTTAGCAGAAACTGCCGGAGCGGTTACGGTGAAAAGGTTTACACAAAAGCTTCCTCACCCCGACAGTAAGATTTTTGTTGGTAAAGGAAAACTGGAAGAGATAAAACAATATATCCTCCTCAAAGGAAATATCAGCCTTGTAATATTTGATGATGAACTGACAGGCTCACAAATTCAGAATATTGAAAAAGAACTGAAAGTAAAGACCATTGATAGAAGTGATCTGATACTTGATATTTTTGCCAGCCGTGCTAAAACGGCCCAGGCCAAAACACAGGTAGAGCTGGCGCAGTACCAGTATCTGTTACCCAGGTTGAAGGGAATGTGGAAGCATCTTGAACGCCAGGGCGGTGGCGTAGGTACAAGAGGCCCGGGTGAAACGGAGATTGAAACTGACCGTCGTATTGTAAAAGATAAAATAAGCCTGCTTCGTAAACGGCTTGCCGAAATAGATAAACAGGCATTTACACAACGCAAAGACCGTGGCGAATTTATCAGGGTGGCTTTAGTGGGATATACTAATGTAGGTAAATCAACACTGATGAATACACTGAGTAAAAGCGAAGTGTTTGCCGAAAATAAATTATTTGCAACACTTGATACGACCACCCGAAAAGTAGTGTTTGAACAAACTCCATTTTTGCTTAGCGATACTGTGGGCTTTATTAGAAAATTACCGCATCACCTGGTGGAAAGTTTTAAAAGCACGCTGGATGAAGTAAGAGAATCAGATGTGTTGTTACATGTAGTAGATATCTCCCATTCCCAATATGAAGACCAGTTGAATATTGTAAACAAAACGCTGGACGAATTGGGGGTAAATGACAAGCCGGTAATTACCGTTTTTAATAAGATGGATAAATATGAAGCAGAAGCATTTGATCAATGGCTTGAGCCCGATGTAAAAACAGAAATACTTAACGATTTAAAACAACGCTGGCAAAATGAAACCAAGGGCAACTGTGTTTTTGTATCAGCTACCGAACGCTTCAACCTTGACGGGCTGCGCCAGACTGTTTTAAACGAAGTACGTGAAATGTATCGCATACGATATCCATATAAAGCAGAATTTTTCTATTAATTTTTTATTTTCTCTTACACCAATAAATTCTCTCAGCAAAATCAATGGCAACAGATACAAACAAAGGTTGGTACAAAATAGCCGAAAGCATTGCCGAAATTAATTTTTCATCAAATGGCCTGGCCTTGGTTGAAGCAGCAGGAAAAACGGTAACAATTGCTTTGCATAATGACCAGCTTTTTGCCTGCCCTAAAAAATGTCCCCACGCAGGAGGAATTTTGGCTGACGGATATATTGACCCTGTTGGCAATATTGTTTGTCCGCTGCATCATTATAAATACAGTTTACAAAACGGCCGCAACACAAGCGGCGAAGGCTATTATTTAAAAAGGTTTGAAGTTGAACTAAGGGAAGATGGTGTGTATATAAATATAAGCAACAGGTTGATCTGAATAATTCTGATAAATAAAAACCGGAATCTTTACAACTCCGGCTTTTTACAAAATCACTATACTTTATTAAAAAACCGGAGAGACAACTTTGTAAGCAAGTACAGCTTCCTGTACTTCAGTTCTGAACCGTTCAGGTAAATAAGTTTCTGTTAAATTGAACAATGCAGTAAAAACCTGTTCGGGAGCGCCCATCTTCAGGCCTATTAAAAATTCTTTAGCTTCACAGCTGTTTATTGATTGTAAAAACCACTTTGTGGTGATGGCTATTTCTTCAGGAGGAATACCGGCAATTATTTGTTCATTAACCTTAAGTATTTGCTCATCGGTATAATTCTCCCACAATAATTCATTCAGCTCAATTTCTTCTCTTTGCATATGTTGCAGGTTAAATATCATATATGCTCCAAACGATTTTGTGATAGCCGATCCTGTAAAAATGCGTTCCTCAGCAGAAGTGCTGTGTTCATATATGTTCTGCAGGTGTCTCAGGTCATTTCCCATACGGCGGTCATCTACATGGTCTTTTTCAAAAGAAGCAATAGTTACGGGTTTAAATTTTTCAATCACCGGCATAAGAGTTTCATCTTCATGAAAACCATGCTGTTCAAATGCTTCAATTACTGCATTCATCTTTTGCAGTGTTGCCGAAGT
This sequence comes from Ferruginibacter sp., assembly GCA_049661965.1. GTDB lineage: Bacteria > Bacteroidota > Bacteroidia > Chitinophagales > Chitinophagaceae > Ferruginibacter. Next base: position 2,570 of record JBATAS010000002.1, read on the forward strand.
TTCTTCAGGGTTTGTAAAATCAGTTTGCTGCAGGGTCAGTGCTGTATCGTACAACATGGTACGCAGCGATTTGTGAATCAGGTTAAAAATGTTATACCTTAACATAGTTTTTGTTTTATGGTTATAAAATTGTTTGAACTGTAAAAGTGCACAGTTCAAACAATTTTAAGAACAAAGGATTGTATGAATTGACGAAAGGGTTGATTAAACTGATAAGGAGCATTCAGTAATAGAGGATACTGAATATTTATGGTAACTTTTGTTGAATAAATTCGGGTATGTGCCGGCCTGCGGCGTATAAAAAATTACTTTACAGGGCATCTTTGTATATTTATATAAACCGGATACTGATGAAAAGAATTTTTACACTATACCTTTTATTTCTTGCAAACAACCTGTTTGCTCAAACTATTATTCAGCGTGATCCGCAGATAGAAAAAATGCTGAAAGAAATTTCTGCAGATTCTTTACAATCTTATATAAAAACCCTGGTAGCTTTTGGTACAAGAAATACACTGAGTACACAAACAGATCCCCGCCGCGGCATTGGGGCCGCCAGAAACTGGGTGCTGGCTAAATTCAATGAATTTGCAAAACAATCAAATGGCCGGTTATCGGCAATGATTGATACTACAACTTTACAGCCCGATGGAAGAAGAGTGGATGTGGTACTGTTATTAGGTAATGTGGTGGCTTCTTTAAAAGGAACAGATCCGAATGATGACCGCATCTTCGTCATCAGCGGCCATCTCGATAATATGCGGAGCAGCCCGACTGACCGTACGGGTGATGCTCCTGGAGCCAACGATGATGGCAGTGGTACAGCGGCTGTAATTGAATGTGCAAGGGTGATGAGTAAATATAGTTTTCCGGCAACAATAGTTTTTGTAGCGGTAAGCGGCGAAGAGCAGGGTTTACTGGGCTCGGCTTTTATGAGTGAAAAAGCCAAGAAAGAAAACCGGAACATTGTAGCTGTACTTAATAACGATATTATGGGTAGCAATAACAGCAACGAAACCAATATTATCAACAACACAAAAGTGAGAGTATTCAGCGAAGGGCTGCCGGCTTACGAAACAGAAAAACTGGCTACAGGCATACGCAGCCTGGGTTTGGAAAATGATGGCAAGGCAAGGCAGCTGGCACGCTATGTAAAAGAAACCGGCGAACGGTATATTGATAATCTGGAAGTGGTTTTAATTTATCGTAACGACAGGTTTTTACGTGGTGGCGATCATACACCTTATGTACAACGTGGTTATGCAGCGGTACGTATTACCGAGATGAATGAAAATTATACACGGCAACATCAGAATGTAAGAACCGAAAATAATATTCAGTATGGCGACCTGGAAGAACACATAGATTATGAATATCTCAGAAAGAATACTGGCTTGAATCTTGTTAACCTGGCCAATCTTGCCAAGGCACCGGCTATGCCTGATTCGGTAAAAATGGACGTTAAAAAACTAAGCAATTCCACATTGTTGTATTGGAAAGCTCCGGCCATTGGAAAAATAAAAGGGTATTATGTTTTGGTAAGAGAAACTACCAGTGCCTTTTGGCAAAAGAAAATATTTACAACCGAAACTGAAATGCGGTTGCCGTTTTCGAAAGACAATTATTTTTTTGCAGTACAGGCTGTTAATGAAACGGGCAACGAAAGTTTGCCGGTAGTGCCGGGGGTTGGCCGGTAAACATATAAATATGTAATTATGGCCCAAAACAATAATCATTGGTATGTTGTTTACACAAAGCCCCGCTGGGAAAAAAAAGTAGCAGCAATGCTGGAGACAAAAGGGATTGAACATTATTGTCCGTTGACAAAAGTTGAACGGCAATGGAGCGATCGGAAGAAGACAGTTGAAGAGCCGGTTTTTAAATCGTATGTTTTTGTTCAGGTTGAAGAAAAAGACAAATGGGATTTACTGAAGATAAGCGGCATAGTTAATTATGTACACTGGTTGGGCAAACCTGCCAGGGTTAGCGAAAATGAAATAACAACGATCCGTAAATTTCTAAATGAATTCAGCGGGGTTGAAGTTGTTGAAAATGCTTCTCACGTAAACTCTAAAGTCAGAATAAAGCATGGTGTTATGATGGATTATCATGGTATTTTACTGGAACTGTCGGGAAACCGTGCCTGTGTAAAGATTGAGAGTATGGGTGTGCAGCTTACCGCTTTTTTCGACAGGAAGAATATAGAAGTACTTAAAGAAAAAAAAGTATAATTTTCAATTTTAATAATGCCTGCTAAATCTTTAACCCGGTTGGCAGTCAGGTTATTTATTAAACTCCGCAATTAATCAATGTTTAATTTTTTTAAAAAAGATAAGAAAGATACTGTACCTGTTATCCTTCCGTTTACAACAGATATTCATTCACATATTTTACCCGGTATTGATGATGGATCGCCGGATATAAAAACATCGTTGCAGTTAATTCAGGGCTTGTACAATTTAGGTATCCGCAAATCAATAGCAACACCGCATATTATTGGCGACATGTACAGGAACACGCCTTTTATCATAAACAGCGCACTCGAAAAACTTAAGGAAGCCTGCTATGTGGCTAATATAGATATTGAACTGTATGCAGCAGCAGAATATATGCTTGATGATTATTTTATTGAGCTGCTGCGAAACAGGGCTCCGCTGTTAACCCTGCATAAAAATATTCTGCTTACCGAAATTTCCTATTCAACAGCCCCTGATAACCTGGAGATAATACTTTCAAATATTCTGGAAGAAGGTTACCAGCCTGTTTTGGCACATCCCGAACGCTATCATTTTTATCATCAGAATTATAAGCAATACAATCATCTTAAAGAGATGGGTTTTATTTTACAGGTGAATTTTTTATCGCTCACGGGGTATTATGGAAACGGGGCTAAAAAAGCAGCTAGGTATATTCTGGAGAATAATTTAGCAAGCCTTATAGGAACAGACCTGCACCATCATAACCACCTGGCAGCTTTGAGCGACAGTAAAAACAATAAAATTATAGATACATATTTCGGCACTAAAACTTTTAATGATCTGGATGCAATAGCACAATCCTGATTAAACAGCTATGAAATTTTTCTTTAACCTTATACTTATTTGTTTTTTGCAAACCGGTTATGCCACTACTTATTATGTAAGCACAACCGGAAATGATATAACCGGAAACGGGTCGGTCTCCAATCCCTGGAAGACATTGCATAAGGCAACAAAAATGGTTACCACACGGGGCGATATTATTCATGTTAAGGCAGGAGTTTACACCGAAACGGTGCAGGTTGTTTTAGCAGCTGGTGTAAGTATTGAAGGAGAAGGAGAAACAACGGTGATACAGAGCACGCTCACACAGGACTGGATAGAACTTTTATCGCTTCGTTCTCCGGAAGGAACTGATGGAAACCAGGAAATTTCTAATTTAAAGTTTGATGGACAAAATCTTTCCACCTCCTGGGGTATTGCTATTTCGGGAAGAAGTAATGTAAGTATTCACGATTGTATAATAGTTGACTTTAATGATAGGGGCGTAATTTATTCTGGAAGAAATGACAATGAAGAAACAGCGCCTGAAATTTTTGCAACAGGTAATAAGTTTTACAATAATATACTGAGCAACTGTGCGGCTTATACCACACCCAACGGAATTTATGGAAGAGGTTGTTTAAATATTGGTGGCCAGGATGGGATGCTGATCTATAACAACAAAATTATACAGAACCAGAGGCCTAAAGGGTACAATGGTTTTCCGATAAAGTATAGTAATGATGGCTATTTAAAAGGAGTTAAAATTTATAATAATGTAATTACTAAAATTCCTTTTAAAGGAAATTATGGAGGCGATAATGGCTGGGACTTTGCCATTGAGTTCTGGAATGTTTTGGGCGGAATGGAGATTTACGGCAACACTATTCAGGGTGCGGTTGACTTTGTTAAAACAAGTAAAAATGAGTATGACTATGGAGTGTGGTTTCATGATAATACTGTTGGTCAGCAGGCTTTAAATAAATATTTTGAAAGCGGGTTGATATTTGAAGTATTTACCGAATCGGTATTAATAGAGAAAAATATATTTAATAAACTTGCCGGTGGTATACTGTTTTACACAGAGGGAAACAGAAGTATAACAGATGTTACGATAAGAGAAAACAGATTTGAAAATATCGGAAAGAAAACAGGCAATGGAAATAATGGTAATGGAATAAACCTGAATTGCGGTGTGATCTTAAGAGATGAAATACGCTATGCTGTAAATAATCTATCTATTTACAACAACAGCATTACTGCGGCTGCGGGTAATGCACCATTGTATGGTATAGAAATCAGCGGAGCAGAATCTGTTGATAAAATAACAATCCGCAACAACAGCATTAAAAATTTTAATGTAGCTGCTGTTTTTGCAAATCCGGGTTTTGTAATTGACTCATTGCTGGTTGAAGGCAACACTTTATCGGGCAATGGAAATAATAATAAGCCATTTTTCATCAGGGGCGGGCCGGATAATTTTATATATAAAAAGAATGTCGAAAGCAAAGATTCTTCAGGAGTAAACCCCGGATTTAATTTTAAACAACAATTAATACGCCCTGTTTATTATGAACTCAAAAACTTCAGTATGGTGGAGTATATTTTCTTCCTTGCTGTTTTTGTTTCATGTTGGTTTTGCAGCAGAGAGCATATTTATACTTTTATACCTGCTGTATTCGCCTCGGTTATCTATCTTTTTACAAGCCTGGAAAAAAATTTACTTGCAGAAGCTTTTACTGCCTTTTATTTCATAACTATGTGTGTGTACGGCTGGTTGGTTTGGAAGAAAAGAGACAGACGACGGCATAGGGTTGTTCGTATTACAGCATCATCCCGTAAAGAGATGATTAACCAGCTGGCTTTCTTTGCTGGGAGCTTTGCAGTGCTTTTGTTAATGCGGTTTTTTCTGTCACAAAATTTTGTTTTTGGAACCGTTGCAGTAACTGATGTTTTGGTAAGTGCCTGTGCGGTTACTGGAATGTTGCTGATAACCCGGAAAAAAACAGAGAGTTGGTATTGGTGGATAACGGGCTTCGCTTTGGCAACAGCTTTATTTTATATAAAACACTATATTCTTTATAGCGTTATTTCTCTTTCCCTTTTATTATTAACGGGCTGGTGTTTGTATATCTGGAAGAAAAAGGCCAACAAAAAAGAAAAACAAACGATCAAAATATAATGTTGGTATTTTTTGCTGCCTTCGGTATTATACAATAGCCCGTACTTTTTCTTTTAAATAGTTTGCCAGTCTTAAACTGATTGCAACAACAGTAAGTGTAGGATTAACTGCTCCTCCGGTTGGATAACAGGAGGCCCCTGCAACGTATAAGTTATCAATGCCATGTACTTTGCAATTGGCATCTACTACACCCTCTTTAGGGTTATCACTCATTCGGGTTGTGCCTAAATGATGCCATCCCCCGCTGGTGTAATCGGGTAATTGCTCATCGCCATCAAGTAAAAAATCATAAAGCTTTACACGGCCAATACCGGCGGCACCAACCTGTTGCCCCAAAAGTTTATTTATGGTGAGTACTGTTTTTTTATCAATTGGCGATAAAGCCCAATGCAGATTAGCCCTGGGAACACCCAGTTCATCTTTCTCATTGCTTAAAACAACTCTTGATGATGGATTTGGAAGCTGCTCAGCCCTGGTAAACAAACCATATGATTGATAAATACTTTTCGAAAACATTCGTTGAACAAAATTCCGTTTATCTAAAGTTGAATATTTTTTAAAAGTATCCAGACTTTTGCGGGGGTCATCATTTGACCAAAGTTTAACTGACGGGATTGTTTTTTTCGACATTTCCAATGGCATTAAAGAAACGGATCCGTTCAGTACTTGTAATTCTTTTTGTTTTTGAGGAGATATGGCCAGTTCTGCACGTACTTTTGTGAACTGATCCATCGAATATAATTTTAGTTTGTCAGTTTCATCTAACCATAATTCGCCGGTTTTTATTTCGGCATGCTCCATAAAATAACGGCCAACAATATCGTTATCGTTACCCAGGCCGGCCGGTGCTTGCTTATTACAGGCTAATAAAACTCTTGCATTTTGCATGGAACTGCAGGCCAGTATAAAATGTTTTGCTTTAACAGTATGTTCCTTCCCTTCATAATTTTTTACTGTTACCTGCTGTATGGAATTGATATTTTCAGTTGCATTGATATCGACAACATTTGCATAAGTATACAGGTGAATATTTTTAGCATTTACTATGGCATCTTTATATTTTGATCCAAAACGGGTAGGCGGACTAAACTGCCACATTTTGGTCCAGATAACTTTATCATCAAGTGATAAAGAGTGAAAATCGGGATTTTTTTTCAGCCAGTATTCTTTATCCCATTCGCAGGGTCCCAGATCTAAAATGGAACATGCTTTTGGGTAATGTGCAGCAATATCTTCTCTTTTAATTGGCCATCCGCTATTTTCAACCCAGTCTCTTTTTACAAAATCTATATCATCAAAAGTAGAGCACATACCACCCCAATGCCCCGTACTGCCACCAAAATAGTGAAGCCTGCTTGCTTTCATAGGGTAATAAGGGTGGCCAGTGAGTTTACCATTGTATAATTCCTGCACCCGGTCATCATAGTTAAAGCCACCGCCTTCAAGCAATATTATTTTACTGGCGGTGTTTTCAAATTCTAAAGCAATACTTATACCGGCAGCGCCTGCGCCAATTATACAAATATCTCCTTCTATTACAGATTGATTATCTAAAAGTCTGGCATCGATATGCATAGTAGATGTTAGTTCAGGTTTTAAGTTAACGAAAGCAAAGCACATTGCCGTGCTTCTGTTAATGAAATTATCCAGCCGTTTATAACGTAAATTGAATTGTCGGCAAAATCCTTATGAATTTTACTATCAAGAAACTCAAGTAATGTATAGGTGTCGTTAGTGGCCATTAATTTACCGTCGGAGTCTGTTAAGATCAGTTGCTTCAGTACAGTTTTATTTTTTTCCTGGGGCGCTAATTTTCTATAACTGCTGCCAATTTCACGTAATGTTTTCTCTTCGCAAAATCGACTTAGTTCGTCGGGCATAACAATGGGGTCATAATACTTTGAACGTTTGTTATAATACCTTACTACAGGTATTGTTACGGCAGCCAAAGCAACTGTTGATGCGGTAAGCAAAAATGTTCTTCTTTTCATGTACGGGTATAAGCTTTATCCTGGTATTTTTTTTTAATGACTGGGAACATAATAAAACACAATATCGATAATTATGAGATTAAGCTCTTTCAATAAATTATTCTTTTTATCATATTGAAACAGCCTTTGGGTTAAAAAACAAATAAATTTGAATTTTATTGTATTTAAAATCATATACAACAAGAAAATAGATTAATAAACTCCTTTAGTTTTTATCAAAGCCTGTCGTCAAATTTATTTTCAAAGAAAAAGATTAATCTCAATATTGTGATAAAAAAGTTAAAGATATATTATGGTAATATGCAAAAAAGCTATCTGAATTTGTTTTCCGAGGCTTATCTGCTCAAAATAAAATGCATTTTATGCACAATAAGCTGCATTTTATGCACAATTTTGATATTTATCAGTACATGGATGATTTTTTAAATGCAGTTTTTACCTTTCAGGCTATTGTTTTCATCGAATTATATAAATTAGTATACAATTATATATAAAATGCTGTTTTTTTTAAAGCAAACAGAAAAAGGGGAATGTTACTACGAATAAATGGTAGCACTATTTTTGCAACCTCAGGACTTCATAAAAATGTTCAAGTTTTATTATCACGCCAATGTATTCAGTAAAATATATAATCAATACTAAAGCTGTTCATATTGCGTTAATAAGTATAAATATTCTATAAAATCCAATATCCGACCAATGAAAATTTTATTACTATTATTTTCCTTTTTCATTAGTGGTATTTCAAGCGCAGCAACGTACTATATTAGTCCGGCGGGTAGTGATGCAACTGGAAATGGTTCACTACTGAGTCCTTGGAAGACACTTCGAAAAGCTACTTCTACCGTAACTTCTCCCGGAAACATCATTCATGTAACTGCCGGTATCTATACCGAAACGCTTACAAGTACTTTAGCCCCGGGTGTTAGTATTGAAGGAGAGGGTATATTGTCTGTTATAAGGGCATCTTTTTCTACTACTTACCAAATGATCATTCAGGCTCATAGCAATGAGGGCACTAATGGTAATCAGCATATCAGCAATATTAAACTTGATGGCCAGGGCAGTACTTCCTGGGCTATACAAATTCAGGGTAGAAGTAATTTTTCTATTCATGACTGTGTGATTACTGACTTTGCACAAAGAGGCGTTGTTTGGGGCGGAAGAAGTGATAATGGCGATGCTCCACCAACAATTTATGCAACTGGTAATACTTTTTATAATAATATAGTTACCAACTGTGCCAGCTTTGATGGTACCTATGGGTATGGTTGCCTTAATATTGGTGGACAGGAGGGAATGTTGATATATAATAACAGTATCATCACAACTGGTGCAACTCCAGGATGGCCCATAAAATTATGGAATGATGGTTATGTTAAAGGCTGTAAGATTTATAATAATATTCTAAAGAGACCTCCATATCCATATCAGTACAATGGCATAAATAATTATTTTGATTTTTGTATCGAACTATTCCATCAGTGGGGAATTGAAATATACGGAAACACAATAGAGGGCAGTATTGATCTTAACTGGCAGCTGAAGGGTAATTACGCATACAGTGCCTATATCCACGACAATGTAATTGGCAGAACCACTCAAGCGGCACACTGTGAAACGGGTATCTGGCTCGAATTTGAAAGCGAAAATGTAATAATTGAAAACAATGTCTTTAAAAGTATATCTCAGCCGATAATGTTTTCTCTGCGTCCGGGTAGTTTTATGAACAATATTACCATCCAGAAAAACTTAGCATATAACATTGGTAAAACCGACAATACAAGACAGGGTACAGCAATCGGAATTATTATGAACAATAGCAGTACTAATTACAGTGCTAACAACTGGTTTGTTTATAACAACACTTTCCTGTCTTTACCAGGCTCCAATGCTCCATATTTTGGTATTAATATTCCTGGAGGAAATTCATCAACAAATATAAAAGTCATAAATAACATTGTTTCTAATTTTAATTACTATGCAATGACCTGTGATTACGGCAGTCATGTAAACGGATTAGAGATCAGGAACAACGCTAAATATAATAACGGAAGCAGTAATAATGTTTCTTTTACTAATGGAAATCCCACTAACTATACGTATACCGGGAATATAAATTCGAACCCTCTTTTAGATGTTAACTACTTACCACTTATTGGCTCTCCATGTATAGACGGGGGGATTAATGTAGGGTTACCATTTAGTGGAGCCGCCCCTGATATTGGTTTTTTTGAACTCGGGGTTAGCAATATTCCTCCAACAGCCAATGCCGGCCCCAACCAAACGATAACCTTACCTACGAACAGTGTAACCTTATCAGGCAGTGGTGTTGATCCCGATGGATCGATCACTGGTTATTTGTGGAGAAAAGTATCCGGCCCTGCAGCAGGAACGATCACCAATCCAACGAGTGCCGTAACCACCGTAACGGGTATGGCACAAGGCGTATATCAATTTGAACTAACTGTAACCGATAATAATAATGCAACAGGAAAAGATACGATGCAGGTAACTGTAAATGCTGCTCCTAATATTCCTCCAACAGCCAATGCCGGCCCCAACCAAACAATAACACTGCCGACGAACAGTGTAACCT
>JBATAS010000003.1:0-2110 GCA_049661965.1 Ferruginibacter sp.
CCTAGAACAGTAATTGCTAAAAATAAAGGGGCGACTGCGATGATGGCATTGTAGCGAAGTGTCGTACCTACTATAAATAAAATCGCTGCCAGTGTTAGGAGTAGGGTCTTTCGTCGTCCTTTAACGGTATGCTGAGCCCAAAGCAGAACTATACTTCCCAGAAATAGTGTATGAGCCATCAATACATCTTTCCATATTGTACCGGCAATATTGATTATGCCTGGATATATAAGCAGTGTATACGGTAGCAAGCTAACTAATCGGGAGTTACCCATCTTGCGAATGTAGATGGAAAGTAGGAACAGGGCGAACACAAGCATCGCAAGTTGAAGTGCAAGAAGGCTACCCACTTTACCCGTAGCGGTTATAAGTAAATGCCATAATAAAGTCATCACAGGGGGGTGCCAATCGCCCAATACTGTCCGGCCCGTAGCCTGTTCATACTGACTCATGGAGTCAGGGGAAAAATGCCCGGGATAAAAAATTAACAATAGCAACAACCAGCTTGCGCATGCTAATACCGCAGAAAAATAGTGAAAATTGAGATATCTGCTTTTACTGCTGTTGGGGGCGGTATTTTCTGCTCGCGGCACGAATAAGAACTCCCATAATATGTAGGTTACCCTTTATTGGACTTATCTTAGTAGGCGTCTTGCCTTTCTTCGGATAGGCCCTGGTTACAGGAGTCTCAATAAGCCTGTATTTTTTTGTTGAACGCGCACTTTCTACGGCAAGGTAATAGTGTAGCTCATACGTCTGAAACACGTCACGAAAAATATCGATATTTTCATCCAATAATAGTCTGCGGCTATAGGCGCGAAAGCCATTCGTGGTATCTGTGTGACGATGTCTTGATGCAAGGCTTAACAATGGAGCGTGTATAAAATGTACTGCGACATGTCTAGATAGTGGGGTATTGATTGCTTTACCTCCTGGTATAAAACGCGAACCCTGAATATGGTCATAGCCCTTATCTAGCAACTCTATAAACTGCGGTATAGCAGAGATATCATCTTTACCGTTTCCATCAACCACAATGATGCCCTCGTAACCTTCATGCATAGCGTAGGCAAAAGCCATGCGCATCTGCGCGCTCAACTTACCATTACCCTTTTTAGTTAGCAATGCCCGTACGCCCATTTTCTTCAAAAACGAAGCCTCGAGAGAACCGTCAGTACTACCGCCATCTGCCACAACAATGTCTGCTTGACGACTATAGGTTTTCATTTTTTGTAATTGTTTGTGGATACGCTCGCCCTCATTGATTACAAATACACATACTGCATAGTTGTGGCTCTTTTTTTCAAATGCCTTACATTCGAAATCTGGAAATTGCCATCTCAAATGCTCTCTGCGAATATCCTTATCAACTTCCATGCTTACGACTCCTTTGTGACATTTTTACGTTCAGCGTCAGCAAGTGATATCGTACTACATAGCTCGTCCATAACCAGGTATCGCGCGTCTTTACGAGCCTCATTTAGTATCTTTCCCGTATATTCTGATAAAACTACCATAAATAAGAACAATATAAAGAACATTAATGATAATTGGAGCGACATTGTTGTCCAGCCCTCGGCTACATGTGGTTTTAGAAGTGCAACCACAAGAACATAAGCTGCATAAATGAGATTGATAGCACTTGCAAAAAAACCAACCCAAGACATAAACCTTAATGGATGTGTCGAATGGCTACTCACAACTTCAAGAGCTTCCAGGGCACCAGTTTTTAACCCAATACTTCGTGCCGGATCTGCGAGCGGCGTATACACGAACTGTGCATACGAGTAACCGATTGTTTTTGCCAGATGTCGTATATGACCGTCATTACGTGATGATTGCGTTATAGCGCGTAATGCCCGGCGGCTAATAGCAATAAAATACGTTGCCCGAAGCGGTATATCGATACCAAGGTATTTTCGGTTATACCAGTAAAACAAACGCCGGAACACACTTGCTTCCATAGCCTTCCCTGTCGGATAACCAGCAACCCCCTGAACGATATCTGCCTTTTTGTTTAGTTCAACAATGTCATGGATTGCATCAATCGGGTCAACCATTGGATCGGCTATGACAACCGAGTCGCCGATAGCGGCCTCTATGCCGGCAA
>JBATAS010000004.1:0-1563 GCA_049661965.1 Ferruginibacter sp.
ACCCATGGTTTTTGCATGGATGCCTGCCCTTGCTGTTTATTTTAACGACCCCGACGGGCATGCACTTGAATTTATTGCCATACTCAATGGTAAATCGAGACCTGAACTGGGAGTTATAAGTTATACTGACTGGTTGAAAATTGAAAACAGCAGTAAATAAAAAAGCCGATGCTTTAAAACTGTTTCTTTATATATAATTACGCTTTACCAGGCAGAATAACAGATTTGCAACCTTTATGTTCAGGCAAGCGTATATACCAATATCTGGAATAAATAAACAACAGCTGAATCTGCCGGCCATTTTTTGTACTTTATTCCTGCATTAACATAATAAACTGAATTAAGGTATTTGGAAAGTTTAACCCTTATATTAAATGGCTGTTTAAAAAAAGATCATAAATACCAGAAGTTACTTTACGAACGGTTTTATGGCTTTGCATTAAAAACAGTGTTCCGGTATATATACCGGTATGATAAAGCCGTGGATGTAACCAATGATGGTTTCATTAAGTTCTTTAATAAGATAGAGCAGTTTAAACCGGGCAATGAAGCCGATGCAGAAAAAATGCTGATGGCCTATATTAAAAGGATAATGATAAACACTGCCATTGATGAACTGCGCCGTGGAAAAATGACGCCGGAGATTGGCGGCATACCTGAACATGTTTGGGAGATTGCCGACAAAGCAGAGAATGCCGAACAAATGTTACTGCATAAAGAACTCATCATACTTATTAAACAACTGGCTCCACAATACCGTTCGGTTTTTAACCTTTATGTAATTGATGGTTATAACCATCTGGAAATTGCCGACATGCTGAAGATACCAGTGGGTACATCAAAATCATGTTTATCAAGAGCCAGAACACTGTTACAAAACAATATTAAAAAAACTGAAGACGCAATACTATGCCGGATTTAGATAACCATATGGATGAGCTTTTTAAGAAGGCTGCTGAAGACTATCCGCTGAAAACAACGCCGGGTAATTTCGATGGGCTGCTACCCTTTGTAGCTGGCTCAACTACTGCAACCGGCAACAAAACAGCTTCAAAAGCTAAACGCAAAACACTGGCTGTACTGCTTGCCTTTCTTTTGCTTGGCGGAAGCGTTGCTACTTATTTTATTTACAACAGTAAAACAGGCAATTCAAAAACCGGAATATCATCTGCCAGGCAACAAAACAAAAATCAAATAAAACCTGAAGTTAAAACCAATACTTCAACAGTAATACAAACTGAAAACAGCTATCAAACAAAAAAAGTAAAGGGTAATACAAAATCAAAATTCTCAGCAACCATTCTCGGCAGCTTTGCCATTGCAGTTGATGAAGAAACCGAACCGGCAAAAAATACAGATTTAGCAACCACTGATACAAAGCTGGCATATACCAGTCCAGCAAAAACAAATATCTCAATCGTAAATGCAGCTGCAGAAATTTCGGATGATATTGTTAGTGAGCAAACAAAAGCTGAAATTAAAAAAGAATTAATCAAAACCGAACAGACAGCCTCCACATCAAACCCAGATAAAAAGAAATTTAAAAAACCATCGTTCTATTAC
>JBATAS010000005.1:0-1565 GCA_049661965.1 Ferruginibacter sp.
TCTTTTTTTAGTACTAACGCTACCAAAAAAGCAGCAATAGGGCCATAGGTATTGCTACAAAATGATCATCTCCCAAACCAGGAAGATAAACTTCCATTTTTGTGAGGGAATAAACACTTCGCTGTCATAAACCTTAATAACAAAACCGAAAAATGCGCAGCAATAATGGCCAGTCTACTCAAGCGTACCACCGTGTTATTTCCTTTGGGGAAAACCTTGCCGAAATGGTTTTGGCAAACATCCCGAAAATTCAAAAAAAATGTACCATTCTATTAAGGTACCCAACGGAGAACAAAATATTATTTTGCCAATTCCGCTTTCGGGTTGCCGTTGCCATATTTGCTTTTATCAAGAAATTTGAGAGTAAGTACTTATAAATATATTAAATTGTCGCAAAAGTAAACCCACCGATCATCATGAGCTATCCATATCAAATTAAATCAATAGAGCAATACCACGAAGATTATAAAAAGAGCATAGAAGATCCTGAAGGTTTTTGGAGCAAGATTGCAGAAAATTTTCAATGGCGAAAAAAATGGGACACCGTATTGAACTGGAATTTTACCGAACCAAAGGTAGAATGGTTTGCGGGTGCCAAACTTAATATCACCGAAAATTGTATCGACCGCCACCTGCCATCGATGGCCAATAAACCGGCCATCATCTGGGAACCCAATAATCCCGAAGAACGAACAAGAACGGTAACCTATGCCCGTTTGCACAAAAGGGTTTGCCAGTTTGCACAAGTGCTAAAAAACAATGGCGTTAAAAAAGGCGATCGTGTTTGCATTTATATGGGTATGGTACCCGAGTTGGCTTATGCGGTGTTGGGTTGCGCGAGAATTGGCGCAATACATAGTGTAATTTTTGGCGGCTTCAGTGCTCAGAGTATTGCCGACAGACTCGATGATGCCAGTGTTGAATATATTATTACCTGCGACGGCGCCTTCCGCGGCGGAAAAGACATTCCTTTAAAGAGTATCATTGATGACGCCTTGATTGGCAACAAAACGGTAAAACGTGTTATCGTTTATACCCGAACCAGAATTCCGGTTTCCATGATCAAGGGCAGAGATGTTTGGTGGGAAGATGAAATGCTGCATGCAGAAGATCAACTGGAACATAATGGTGTCATTGATTTCCCCGCCGAGATCATGGATGCGGAAGACCCACTGTTTATCTTATATACTTCGGGCAGTACCGGTAAGCCAAAGGGTGTGGTACATTCTTCCGCAGGCTATATGCTGTGGACCAACTACACTTTTGTAAATGTGTTTCAGTACAAACCAGGTGATGTGTTTTTCTGCACCGCAGATATTGGGTGGATTACCGGGCACAGCTATATTGTTTATGGCCCATTGAGTGCCGGCGGCACCAGTTTGATGTTCGAAGGCATTCCCACCTGGCCCGATGCAGGCAGATTCTGGGACATCATTGATAAATACAAGGTAAATATTCTATACACGGCGCCAACGGCCATTCGTAGTTTAATGAGTTACGGACTGGACCCGTTAAAAGGAAAAGATCTTTCTTCTCTTCGGGTATTGGGCACCGTTGGTGAACCC
>JBATAS010000006.1:0-12204 GCA_049661965.1 Ferruginibacter sp.
CGGTTAACTGCATGGGAATGTAATCAGGTATATCATCTCCCATGAAAAGTATCTCATCCCAAAGTAATTTATGTTCAGTAACATATTCAATCAGCTTTGCCTTTTTATCATCAATCTTTACAAAACAATCTTTAACGCCAAGCCGGGCTAACCTTTCTCTCACGGCTTCTGATGTTCCGCCCGAAATAATTACTACCCTGTACCCTTTCTTTATCGCCAGTTGAATGGCATAACCATCTTTAATATTCATCCGTCTCGCCATCTGCCCATCCTCTAAAATCAATAAAGTGCCATCGGTGAGCACACCGTCAACATCAAATACAAATGTTTTTATGGATTTAAATTTTTCGAGAACGTTCATATCGCTAATTTGATGATGAGTCGATTTGATGATTTGATGATTAAAGCACATATAAATCGGCTAATCATCAAATTACCAAATCTTCAAATTATTTTTGATTGTCCCGCCACTCATACACCCAACTGCTCTGTATCATTTCCAGGTGACCCTCATTACTTTCTTCGGCCTTGCCTTCAAATTTAGGAATTTCCATCACCCATTTGTGCAGGTCGGTAAATCGTATGCGGTATATCTTGCTTTCGCCAAACTCATCACCAAAACGCTCATAGAGCTTCATCGCAATATCTTCGTAATCTCTCCAGTTAATGGGGGGTTCAAAAGTCATAAGTTGTTAATTTGATGATGTGTTGATTTGGTAATTTGATGATTGCCTGAATTCGTGTTAAGAGTTTGAATGTATTTAATCTTCAAATCGCCAAATCAACACATCATCAAATCAATTTATTCTCCTAAAAATTGTGTCTGGTCAGGTAAAGTAACCACAATATCGCCATCACCATCCTGCAAAACACACTGGCAGCCCAAACGTGAATTTAAACGTGGACTAACAGCACGGTCAATAAAGTCTTCCTCCTTATCGCTTAATTCTTCAATACTGTCTTCGCCCTGCTCTACATATATATGGCAGGTACTGCAGGCGCAAACACCGCCGCAGTTGTGGTGCAGTTCAATATCATTCTTTAAAGCTACTTCTAAAATAGACTGATCGGGTTCAATACCTGATAAGGTTATCGGTTCAAGGCCTTTCTGTTCAAACTTAAATGTTACATTATACATATTACCGCAAATTTCGGGTTGCAAACCTAATTATATTTATCAATTAAGGAAAATATAAGTTGATTTGCCTGTTTTTTATGTTTGCGATATAGAAATCATTCATTATTTTTCGTTTTCAATCATCACCTCTGATTTGATCATTATGATATTAAAATCATTTTTATTTTACGCAACATTGGTAACAACAGTAATTTTTATGAATGCCTGTGCCGGCAATGATAAAGAAAGCGATAAGCCTTTAAAAGACAGCACAAAAAAAGAAATTAAGAAAGAAGAAAAGAAGGAAGAGCCCGAAACCAAATACCAGCGGCCACCAATAGTAAATATTGTAGATACCCTGTCTCCTAAAAGAACTGTTATTTATTGCAAGGATAGTGCTGCAACATTTGAACGCATTGGCCCTAAACTTGGAAACATTTATGCTGGCAAACTGGCTGAATACATCAAAAAAAATAATCTTAAAATGGCCGGTGCCCCAATGGCCTGGTACAAAAAATTAAAAGCACCTTATTTTTTTGAAGCCGGAGTTCCAGTGAACAAAAAAGGAAGCAAAGCTGTTGCAGGTGTAATGAGCCGTGATTTACCTGCAGGCAAAGCCATCATTGCACATTTTTACGGACCATTTGAATTATTACCGCAAGGTTACGATGCCATTAGAGAGTTTATGAAAGACAATAAGAAAATTGCAGCCGGAGCGCCTTATGAAATTTATTTAACCGACCCCATTGACAAAGATGGTAAACCAGTTGACCCGTACAAAATACAAACTGATATTATCTTCCCCATCAGGTAGGTTACTTATGTACAATACTGTCGGTAAGTTTCAAATAAATGTACTTAAGCTTTGGATGACTGGCTAAAATCCGCAAATGCTTATCTAATGTAAATACATCATTACGTACTGCGGGCCCCGTTTGCATTTCGGCAGGAGATTGTGATGCGGTACGTACAGCCGTCTCTTTAATTAACGGAACCAGCAACTTAAAATCAACATCCTCCGTTTTACAAAAATCTTCTGCCAATGCATATAAATGATTGGTAAAATTGCTCACCACCACTGCCGCCACGTGCAGTTTTAATCTTTTTTCATCGCAGGCCTGTGTTACATTGGTCGAAATGGTCTTTGCAAAATCTTCTATCATTGTCATCGTTTCCGGCGAACTGCCATCTACCAGCAAGGGAATATCATTTTCATAGCTTATTTCCCTGCGCAAACTTTGCAATGGATACAACACGCCATAATTTACCGAAATATCTTTCAATACATCTTTAGGTACCGAGCCGGCTGTATGCAATACCAGTTTCTGTTCCAGATGAATTTTGTTGTTGAGGCTGTACAGGGCCCCATCGCTAACAGCAACCAGGTAAAGTTCAGCTGCCCGGTTTATAATCCCACTGTCATCACAATACGAACAATTAAGTTCTGCTGCCAATACTTTGGCATGCTCCAGATTTCTGCTCACCACCTGAATAACCTCATGATTATTTTTCACAAACAACCTGCCCAACACCGTTGCTACGTTTCCCGAACCGATAATTACAATCTTCATACGCTTAACTTTGCATTATTATGAAAGTGTTACAAAGATTAGCAATAACATACGTTCAAACAAAATTTAAGTTATTAACAATTGTATCCAAAAAAAAGGCTGCAGAAAAAGCTTTTGAAGTATTTGGTACACCTTTTTTAAAATCAGTACGCAAAGGCCCGTTGAAAAATACCGAAGAAATTGAAATTATCTTAAATGATAAAAAAGTAGCAGGTTATAGATGGAATCATCCTCAACCTAAAAAAGCACTGATACTGCATGGCTTTGGTTCGGCCGCACATAAATTTGAAGACTATGCAACTTTGCTATCACAAGAAGGTTATGAGATACTTGCTTTTGATGCTCCTGCCCATGGAGACAGCGAAGGTATTACCACCAACGCCATAGAATACTGCGCCATGATTGAAAAAGTGATTGAAGAACTTGGGCCTATTGATAGTTTTATTGCTCACTCATTTGGCGGTATTGCATTAAGCCTGGCGTTGGAAAAATTACCGCATGATGCAAACACAAAAGTTGTTTTTATTGCTCCTGCCACCGAAACCACTTCGGCAGTTGATGGTGCCTTCAACATGCTGAAAATAAAAAACGCTGAAGTAAGAAATGAATTTGAAAAACTTGTTGTTGCCCTGAGCGGAAAAAATACAGAATGGTTTTCCATGCGCCGTGCCATGAACAATATCAAAGCTTCCGTGTTATGGATACATGATGAAGATGATGACATAACACCCTGGGCCGATGCAGAAAAAGTAAAATCAGACAACCAACCCAATATAAAATTCGTAGTTACAAAAGGGCTCGGACATCGAAAAATTTATCACGACAAAGCCGTAAAAGATCAAGTCGTTCATTTCCTCTGAAATGGTTATATTAAAGAGAAGAATTTGAAAATTTATTTGGAATTTTCAATTTTAAACTAATATTGCACTACAGGCTATGCTGCAAAAAATGTACAAAGCTGCGTAAAGTGATACCGTACAAGTGAGTGACACAACAATGCTCAATAGCAGTACCACAGACAATTACAAAAGAATTATTAAAACGAATTATGGCGAAAAATCTGTTGATAGTAGAGAGTCCGGCAAAGGCAAAAACCATTGAAGCAATTCTTGGAAAAGACTTTGAAGTGAAATCATGCTTTGGTCATATCCGTGACCTGGAGAAGAATGATATGGGCATAGATATCGCCAATAATTTTACACCTACTTATATAATATCGCCCGAAAAAACAAAAGTGGTAAGCGAATTAAAAAGTCTTGCAAAAAAAGCTGAGACAGTTTGGCTGGCATCGGATGAGGACCGTGAAGGAGAAAGTATAAGCTGGCATCTGGCCGAAGTGTTGGGACTGGATCCCAAAACAACTAAGCGTATCGTCTTTCATGAAATTACCAAACCTGCCATTTTAAAAGCGGTTGAAAATCCACGTACCATTGATATGCATTTAGTAGATGCACAACAGGCACGCCGTGTTGTTGACCGTATTGTTGGTTTTGAATTAAGCCCTGTTCTCTGGCGCAAGATCGGCATGAGCGGCGGACTAAGCGCCGGCCGTGTACAAAGTGTGGCCGTTAAATTAATTGTAGAAAAAGAAAGAGAGATAAATGCTTTTACGCCGGTCAGCAGTTTTAAGCTGGAAGCAACTTTAGCAGCAACCGATCTTAATAATAAAACCGTTTCGTTTAAAGCCGAAGGCGCCAAACAAAATAATGAAGATGATGCAGCAAAATTTTTAGAAAGCTGTATTGGTGCCAACTACACGGTAAAAGACATTCAGGTACGCCCGGGCAAACGTACACCGGCAGCGCCTTTCACTACATCAACATTACAACAGGAAGCCAGCCGTAAACTAGGTTATGGTGTTTCTAAAACCATGTTACTGGCGCAGAAGTTATATGAAAGCGGTAAGATCACTTATATGCGTACCGACAGTGTAAACCTGGGCGATACGGCAATGGATGCCATCAAAACAGAGATAGGAAAAAGTTTTGGCGACAACTATTTACAGGTTCGTAAATACAAAAACAAAAGTGAAAGTGCACAGGAAGCGCATGAAGCAATCCGTCCTACTTATATGGAAGTGAAAAATGTAGGCGATACAGATTTGCAACGGTTATATGAATTGATCTGGAAACGCACCATCGCCTCACAAATGGCGGATGCAGAACTGGAGAACACCACTGCAAAAATTGACATCAGCACAAACGGCCAGCAACTGACAGCAAGTGGACAGGTAATTACATTCGACGGTTTTTTAAAAGTATATTTTGAAAGTACCGATGATGAAGATGCAGAAGACGGAGATGACAGCCGTCTGCCTAACTTAACCGTTGGCCAGCAACTTGCTTTTGAACGCATGACCGCCACTGAACGCTTTACCAAGCATGCTGCCCGTTACACCGAAGCCTCGCTGGTAAAGAAACTGGAAGAACTGGGCATTGGCCGTCCGAGTACCTACGCTCCTACTATCTCTACCATTGTGAAACGTAATTATGTAGAGAAAATAGATAAGGAACCAACAAAAAGAGACTTCCGCATTTTAAGATTGAAAGACGATGAAGTTAAAAAAATAACCGAACAGGAAAATACAGGCGCCGAAAAATCAAAACTCTTCCCTACCGATTTGGGATTGGTGGTTACCGATTTTTTAAGTGAGCATTTTACCAAAGTAATGGACTACTCCTTTACTGCCACCATTGAAAAAGAGTTTGACGAAATTGCCGAAGGCAAAATGAAATGGAACAGTATGGTGGGGGATTTTTACACGCCTTTTCATGAAGGTGTGGAGCATACTTTAGAAAATGCCGAACGTGCTGTTGGTGAACGTGCCCTGGGCAACGACCCCGAAACCGGTAAACCCATCATTGCCCGTATGGGCCGCTATGGCCCCATGGTGCAGATTGGCAGCAGCGATGATGAAGAAAAACCTAAGTACGCCAAACTGAAACCATCGCAGAGCATTGAAACCATCAGCCTGGAAGAATCGCTGGAGCTTTTTAAGTTAGGTGAACCGCTTGGTGAATTTGAAGGACAGGAAATATCGGTAAACATTGGCCGCTTTGGCCCCTATGTAAAATTTGGTGAGCAGTTTGTTTCCATTCCCCGTGGCGAAGAACCCGGCAATGTTGACCTGGAACGTGCCATTGAACTGATAAAAGCAAAACGCATAGAAGACGCTCCTGTAGCCACATACGACAATAAGCCCGTTACCAAAGGCAAAGGCCGCTTTGGCCCCTTTATTAAATGGAACGATATGTTCATCAACGTGCCTGCCCGGTATGATTTTGAGAACCTCTCCGATGCCAGCATTAACGAACTTATAGAAGCCAAACTTAAAAAAGAAGCCAACCGCTACATACAGCAATGGCCCGAAGAAAAACTCTCTCTCCAAAACGGCCGCTGGGGCCCCGAAGCCGTGTACGGCAAAAAGCGCCTGCGCCTGCCCAAAGGAAAATATACTGCCGAAGCACTTACAACCATTAGCCTTGATGAAGTAAAAGCAATTGTATTAGCACAAGACCCAAAAGCATTTGATAAAAAAGGGCCTGCTAAAAAGAAAGCGGCAAAGAAAAAGGCAGCGGTGAAGAAGAAGTAATCTCCGTTCTGTCATTCCGACGAAGGAGGAATCTGTTTGTCCTTAGCTTTTGTACTACTATTTAGCTTTATTGGCGTCGCACTCTTGTGCGATATAACTTTATTAAGCTTTTATTGAAGCATGCACAATTACTTTTTGTTGCTAAATATTAAAACGGAATCAAAATGGCGCATATCTGCAGTAAAGAGATTTTGATTTTTTGCTGAATAGATTTTTAGTACCTTCCAGATTATTGCCTTTATCGGGCTTTTTCAAACGAGCCCAGCATAAAATAATTCCAGGTAGTCCTTTCGGCAAAATACAGCCGCATTAATTTTCCTCACCATAAAAATTAAAAACGATGGACTCAAAAAAAATGAAAGCAATTGTTTACACAAAATATGGCCCGCCGGAAGTTCTTCAATTAAAAGAAGTAGATAAACCTGTTCCAAAAGACAATGAAGTGCTGGTGAAAATACATGCAACAACAGTTACAGCCACAGAATGCACTTTCAGAAAGGGCAAACCGTTCTTTACAAGATTGTTCACTGGCCTTACCAAACCAAAAATCACTACGCTTGGCGAGGAACTGGCCGGGGAAATTGAAGCAACAGGTAAAGATGTAAAATTATTTAAGCCAGGCGACCAGGTTTTTGGTACCGCAGGTCCCCGTTTTGGCGCTAATGCTGATTATAAATGTATTCCCGATGACGGGGTGCTGGCAATAAAACCAGGCAATGCAACTTATGAAGAAGCTGCTGCAAGCGTAGATGGCTTTTTAACTGCGTTGCCTTTTTTGCGGGATACGGGCAACATTAAAAACGGTGACAAAGTGCTGATCAATGGAGCTTCGGGTAGTGTGGGCAGTGCCGCTGTACAGGTTGCCAAATATTTTGAAGCAGAAGTAACCGGTGTTTGCAGTGCTGGCAACGCAGCATTGGTGAAATCAATAGGGGCTGATAAGGTAATAGATTATAAAAAGGAGGACTTCACCAAAACAGGCAATACGTATGATATCATATTTGATGTAGTTGGTAACATTTCATTTTCCCGTTGCAAAAAATCACTTACACAAAAAGGAATTTTTCTTGAAGCTTCCATTGGCCTGGGTATCTTTCCTCATGTATTATGGACTTCTTTATTTGCAAGTAAAAAAGCAAAGATTGCAGCCACGGGTTTGCGGCCGCCAAAAGAAAGACATAAAGACCTGTTATTGCTTAAAGAACTTATGGAGGCAGGAAAAATAAAACCGGTGATAGACAGCACTTACCCTTTGGAACAAATTGTGAATGCACACCGCTATGTTGATAAAGGACATAAGAAAGGAAATGTAGTGATTACAGTAAATAAATAATGTAAGTACAGCAAAATAACCGGCAATACATGAATTGTTTGTACTGAGACTTTTACCGGAAACCAGGAACAATTACTAAGCAATAGTAACAAATAAAAATCCTGAGAAAATGAAGAAAAGATATTACCTGTCTATGTTGAGCATCTTCCTGCTTACGCTTTTGTTCGATGTGGTTTACATTCCGGCACACAAAACGATGTCGATGTTCTTAGTATCGGTGGTCAGTCATTTTATTGTATTCGTTCCCATTAATATGCTCGGTATTTATTTTCTTTTCAAGCCTGTTGCAGAGGCATTCCGCAGAAATAAAATGACGGCAAAAGTAAAAGTGCGGGCTCCCCGCCTTGCCTGGTATTCCACCTGCTGGATATTTCTGTTGGGGCTGGTTTATTTTGGTGGTTTCTGGATCTTGTTGTCGTTCACAGCTGCAGATACAGGACATATTGCCATGGATAAAATCCTTGCATCAATCTGGTTAACAGCCATCACCCACTGGCGCAGGCTTAAAGTTACTGGCGCAGATATGCAGGGCGGATAAAGTGCGTTGGCGTATCTGTGCCAACTAATATTGTTATCTTACAAACCAGCCAACGCTTTTACTTTAAAAGCTTTTACAAAGGCACAGATACGCAAACACACAGATGCCATGCTGCATATCTGCGCCAGTAAAAAAGTCTACTACCGCCCCGGCAGATGCCGTCGC
Organism: Ferruginibacter sp.; assembly: GCA_049661965.1. Taxonomy (GTDB): domain Bacteria; phylum Bacteroidota; class Bacteroidia; order Chitinophagales; family Chitinophagaceae; genus Ferruginibacter. The sequence goes on from JBATAS010000006.1 coordinate 8,317, forward strand.
CTGGGCTTCGACCAGCGACGTATCGGAGTCTAAGTATTTTTCCTTGATAGCTGCTTAATTGATACCAATATATTTATCCTGCCGGTGTTTTCTTTTTTCTTCTCCTTATCATTAAATAAAATAGAGCCAGCATCACTACAAATATGGTAACAAGAATAAGCCTGTTTTTTTGTAGCCATCCTTTCACATAAATCTTTTGCACATTAAATGGCGATCCTGCATAGGAATTATCAATGGCCTGTACAGCACAATAATATGTTCTGCCCCATATTCCACCCGAAAACCCTTTTATTGCCCAGCTGTTCATATAATTAGTATTACCTGCAGCCGGAACTCTCCGATACCCATTGCCCAGATCTGCCATAGGAGATAATTTATTTACGCTTCGAAAATCGGTACTGATCGCCAGGTTGTATTGCAATCCATCCTGCGGGGTTGTATTGTCATGGCTTCTTGTCCAATGAAATATCCCGAAACCGTCTTCAACAGAAATAGTAAAATCAGTAGGAACTGATGGTGCTGTATTAGCAATTACCCCACCCGTGTTACGGTATAATTTTGTTACAGTTGCACCTGCATCATCTGTTTTTCCTGTCAACAAAAGGTCAAGACGACCGTCATTATTATAATCCCCTAACGCCAAACTACTCAGGGAAACTCCCTTTAAAGGAACGGGTGTGATGATTACTTCTCTAAATGTATTTCCTCCGCCATTCCTATACAGTTTTGCAACAGCAGGCCCCACTCCCGGCCACCCTCTTGTATGTCCACTCAAAAATATATCCAGCTTACCATCATTGTCATAGTCGCCCCATTTAACAGACCCCTGGCCAACACCTGTTAATCCGGCAGGTGATACCGTTATTTGTGAAAATGTATTTAAAGGGTAATTATTTTTATATAAAAAAGTCGTGTCCAAACCGGTTAATAAAAGATCTGGATCGCCATCATTATCATAATCACCCCAGGCTAATGAACTGGCCTGCAGAGGATATAAAACTATAGGCTGTTCGGTAAATGAGTTTATCGGAAAATCATTTTTATAAATTTTTGATATCCTGCTGTTGCCATTGTTTATTCCTCCTGATAAGACCAGGTCAAGGTCACCATCCCTGTCGTAGTCGGCCCAGGCTGCAGATGCACCTGCACTGATACCAATCAGCACAATGGATGTTTGTTCACTAAAAACACTTCTGCCCATATTTTTATAAATTTTTGTTATCCCACTAAGACCAGTACTAGTGGTGTCACCTGTTACCAGCAGGTCCAGGTCACCGTCATTATCATAATCTCCCCAGGCCACAGTACCACGGGATATACCAGTAAGCCTTGCAGGCAGCATATTAAAAACCCCTGCGTCATTATTGTAGATTGTTGTTGTATTGCCATATAATGGTCCTTCTGCAGTATTAAAGCCCGCTATTACAAAATCAAGATCCCCATCATTATCATAATCTCCCCAGGCAACAGTACTATAAGCTAATTTCGGCATAGACAATCCGGTAACTTCAATAAATGTATTACCCCCTCTATTACGATACAGTTTTGAACCGAGGAGACCCGTTATTAAAATATCGAGCTTGCTGTCATTATTATAATCGCCCCATGCAACCGAACTATAAGAGTTATTCAGTAATGCAGCAGGAGATATTGTTTGTTCTGTAAACTGTGCGGACAAATGCAGATTAAAAAAGAATAAGATAAGTAGTGAAGTACAGAATTTTATTTTCATAATGCTTATTTATTTTAAATACAGATTACGTAGGTATAGAAATAAAAAATAAGATAAGGTTTTTTTGTTATAAAGAAGATTACCTGAAAAATAAATTTTTTGAGAGATGTTGACAGGCAGAAACCGACACATATCCGTCCTGGTTACTTTCATCAGCTCAGACGATGCCAATATTATTTACGTTTCAAAAGAAAAAATCCATAACTTAAATCCATTAAAACCTTTGACTAACTGCAGGAAACTGATCAGCGTAAGCTCAATTCAAAGCATATATTATATGCCAGCCTGAACCAAAAGGCAGTAACATTTATGATATATTAATTTTCGGGTTAATAGAAATCAACGTAAAACTCTGATACAGTATCTGAATTAAAAAATTAGTACAGGGCTGTAATAATTTAAAATTCCTGACACTAACCTTATAACAACTATTGAGCAACGATTTTTATATAACATCAATTTTGCCTTATGCCGGAATAATTATAAAAATTTGCAGGGCATATACTGATTCCCGGGAAGATTTTGAGGATTACTACCAGGAAGTATGTTTACAGATCTGGAAAAGTAAAGACAATTTCCGTGGCGATTCTCAATGGTCAACATGGATTTACAGGCTGTCGCTAAATATATGTTTAACGTTGACCAGGCAAAAGAAAAAAACACGCCAGCACTTCAGCACAGATACTGTAGGTCTGCATGAAGTGGCTGAAGACAAAGCTGCTGTTTCTGACGAAGAACTGAGTTTATTGTATAAGGCAATTAAACAATTATCGGAAGTTGACAGAGCAGTTATCTTACTTTATTTAGAAGAAAAACCAAACAAAGAGATTGCGGAAATAATTGGAACGAACCCTAACAATATAGGGGTACGGATTAACAGAATTAAAGAACGATTAAAAAAATTATTAGATGGAAAAATCAATTGAATCAATCTGGAAGAAGGGATTTCTGGAAAGCAACGCTATGGTGGCGCCCAAATTAAATAATCTGTACAATCAAAAATCTATACACACAATAGATAAGTTTAAAAGAATGTTTAAAATGAACTTAAATGCCCTCATCATATTTTCATTTGTTTTGCTGGCAATTACTTATCTGGTTAAAATACCTGTTATGGGTGTGCTCATGTTCATTCTCTTTAATGTGCTGGTTATTATAAACAAAAAACTTTTTAAAGGCTTAAATAAAATCGATAAAAATGTAAGTAGTTATGAGTACTTAAAATCTTTTGATGCATGGATGCAGGAACAAATTGCTGTTAATACCAAAATGTCACGATACATATATCCTTATATTTTTATTGCCATGGTTTCCGGATTTTGGTTTTCCAGTGCTTTTCGGGAAACATTAAAAAGAGTAACTGGAGGTTACCAACCTTATATGGAATATGGCATACCGGTTTATTGGGCATTTACTGGTTTAGTAATTATAGTGCTATTAGCCATTTTTGGCGGACGAATTTATAAATGGGATTTGAATGTAGTGTATGGAGGTATATTAAAAAGACTGAAAGAACTGATTAAGGATATGGAAGATTTAAGAGCAGAATAAATGAAATTACTAAATAAAAAAAAATCAACCTGTAATATTATTTGATTTTAGACACTAACTGAATAAAGATTAAAATTATGACATTAAAAAACGCAGTTAACTTTTTTGAAAGTTTAGTATCGGGGACGGATAAAAAATCTGAAATTAAGGTTTACCAGGAATTCATTCAGATTATAACAGGTTTAGAGAAAAGAAATTTATCTGAAACTGAAATTAATTTAATAGAGACCGAGCTTGATGCTCTTGATTTAAATTCAACTGCTAATAGCAATATAAAATATTATAAAAAAGCACTCAGGTATTTTCAAAAATATTTAAAGGATACATTTTCATTAACTACCAAAGGGCATTACACTAACATGGGGATAGGTTTAGGTTTGGCCTTTGGAGTTCTTTTTGGAATTGTGTTTTTGTCGAGCCTTGAGCGGTCTTTAGGTATTTCGTTGGGTATTTCGTTAGGTATGATTATCGGCTTAATTATTGGACTTCAGATGGATGCTCAGGCTAAAGCTTCCGGAAATTTGATATAATTTAAAACACGGCAAACAGCTTCTATTGGTAAACCGGCCCGGGTAACTCTTCCCTCTGGCGCAGATATGCAGGGC
>JBATAS010000007.1:0-17083 GCA_049661965.1 Ferruginibacter sp.
TGACCCCAATGTTGGTGCTTTAAAAGAATATTTAACTGATATCACTACTTCTCATACTTATAACGAGTTGAGAGATAATGTATGGAAAGCTTTGGGCAAACTGCCAGTTGGTAAATCATTCAGCAGAGGCATGGCCAGTAAACTGGAAGCCAGTTTGAAAGGAATGGTAAGTCAGAGCAGTAATTTATTTGAAGCACTCAAGCTGCGCTATTTTGGGCCGATAGATGGACACAATATTACCAAGCTGGTTGATACTTTAAAAGATCTGAAAGATATTCCCGGTCCCAAAATTTTGCACATTAAAACGGTAAAAGGAAAAGGGTACGACCTGGCAGAAAAAGATCAAACCAAATGGCATGCACCGGGTTTGTTTGACAAAGTGACCGGTGAAATACAAAAGAAAAAATTTGATATAGCGCAGCCTCCAAAATACCAGGATGTTTTTGGACATACTATTATTGAACTGGCTGAAAAGAATAAAAAGATATTCGGTATTACACCGGCAATGCCAAGTGGTTCTTCATTAAAGTTCATGATGGATAAAATGCCTGACCGTGCTTTTGATGTGGGCATTTGCGAACAACATGCGGTTACAGTAAGCGCCGGTATGGCTACACAGGGCATGAAAGTGTTCTGTAACATTTACTCTTCCTTTATGCAGCGGGCCTATGATATGGTGATACATGATGTAGCCATTCAGAAACTGCCGGTTATATTTTGTTTAGACAGGGCAGGGCTTGTTGGTGAGGATGGACCTACACACCACGGCTGTTATGATATTGCTTATATGCGCTGCATACCGCACATGATTGTGAGTGCGCCGATGAATGAAAGCGAACTGCGTAATCTTATGTACACGGCTCAGCTTGATTCAACCAAAAATCCGTTTGTGATACGCTATCCAAGGGGAGAAGGTGTTATGCCGGAGTGGAAAACTGAAATGCAGGAAATTGAAATTGGTAAGGGAAGAAAGTTAAAAGATGGAAAAGATATTGCCATCTTATCATTTGGCCATGTTGGAAATTTTGCAGCATCAGCAATCAGAGATGTAAAAGCAGAAGGTATTAATCCTGCACATTACGATATGCGTTTTGTAAAACCTATTGACGAAGAAATGCTGCATGAAGTATTTGGCAAATACAAAAAAGTAATTACCATTGAAGATGGAACTATTGTTGGTGGATTTGGATCGGCTGTACTGGAGTTCATGAATGAGCATGGTTATAAAGCCGATGTAAAAATTATGGGCATCCCCGACAGGCTTGTTGAGCATGGCAGTCCTAAACAATTGTATGATGAGATTGGTATTGATGCCAATGGAATTGCAGGTACTTTAAGGGCAATGGCAGAAGTGAAGGTTACTGTACTTAACTAAATCTTTCAGGTAAATATTTAAACCCGGTCTTAACAAGACCGGGTTTTTATTTTATTTAACAGTGCCTCAAAAAATTTTTATGGAATTTGTTTCGTTAGGAATCTATGACCGGTAAAACACTCATGAAGATAGCCAGCAGAATAATCATTGTAACCGGAGTATTATTTTTAACCCTTTCGGCATTTGGATATTTTTTATGGTACAAACCAAAATTCGGTTCAGTTGCAGGTAAGCAGGTATTTTTATTTGAAGAAAAAAAGGCTGAGGCTAACCGGGAAGTAATTGCAAGAATTAAACAAAAAGCCTTACTGGTAAAGAGTTTTATAAAAACACATGAATATAATGATGAGACCTGTTTTTTAATTGATATGAGGTTGCCTTCCGGGAAAAACCGGTTTTTTGTTTATGATCTGGAGGCCGATTCTGTAGAGATGGCAGGTTTAGTTACACATGGCAGTGGTTCCGAAGGAGAGTCAGATGAGCTGGCTTTTTCCAATACGCCAAATAGCTATAGCACTTCTTTAGGCAAGTATAAAGTAGGAATATCTTACTACGGCAGATTTGGATTGGCGTATAAATTACATGGTTTAGATAAAACCAACAGCAAAGCCTTTGATCGTTTTATTGTATTACATGCACACGAATGCGTACCCAATGATGAAGTAGCACCCCTGTCTATTTGTTTAAGTCAGGGGTGCCCTACTGTTTCACCTGCATTCTTAACGCAATTGAAAACTTATTTAGATCAATCTGAAAAACCCATCTTATTGTGGATATATTATTGAAATTAATTCATTGGAATTTCAATGGCCAGCAGTTCAGCATCTTCAGTAGCTGTTATTGTAAAGCTATCAGTTTCAGAAATTCCCAAGGCGTCTCTTTTATTCAATTGCTCTCCATTAACAGATACAGCGCCATTTATGGTTACTAAGAAAACGCCGTTTTTGCTAAACCCGTTTTTGTAAGTGATCTCTTTGCCTGCATCAAGCTTCGTTAAAGAGAATCTTGCATCCTGGTTTATCCAAAGCGCATTATCTGCTTCAATTGGCGAAACAACGGTCTGCCATTTATTATTTCTCTCACTTACATCAAATGTTTTTTGATCATAACGCGGCTTAATATTTCTTTCTTTTGGAAAAACCCAAACCTGGAAAAGCGTTACCGGATCAGTTGCTGATTCATTGGCTTCGGAATGTTGTACCCCTGAACCCGCACTCATAATCTGTATATCACCAGCTTTGATAACACCTTCGCCACCGGTGCTGTCTTTGTGTTTAAGTGCACCAGTGAAGGGGATAGTTACAATTTCCATATTATCATGCGGATGAGTTGGAAAAGAACCAGCTCCATCTATAAAGTCATCATTCAAAACCCTGAGTAACCCGAAATGTACTTTTGCGGGGTCGTGGTATTGGGCAAAGCTGAAATAATAGTTCGGCTTAAGCCATCCATAATCGGCACTGCCCCTGTCGGCGGCTTTAAATAATAATGTTTTCATGATGTGTATTTTAGTTTTTTGAAATTCAATGTTTAAACATCAAATATAATACCATTCAATTAAACTGCCAAAAAGTCCAGGTATAAAAAATCCCCGTTTTATCGGGGATTAAAATTAATTAAGTGCTGTAATCTCTTCACCGGGTAGTAAGCCCTGTATATCTTCCTCCCGGTTTTCATTCCATTCCACAATAAAATTATTCCTGCCTTCGCCGGTAAGTAAACTCATATATCGAAGCTGAACCAATTCAAGTAAAGAAAGAAAAAGAAATATGGCATGGATGCGGTCTTCGCAAATCTCAAATACTTTTTCAAAAGAAACGGTTTTCTCAGCCTTGCATATATTAAGCATATACTCACGGCTTTCTTCCATGGTATAATTGTAGCGAACAACTGTATGTACCGGTTTAAAATTACGTTCCTGTAATTTGGCAATCACTTTTTCAAAAGCCTTCATCAGTTTAAACAGCGTTACTGTCTGTATTTCTGTTCCTTCGCCGGCTTCTTCACCAATTTGTGCTATTTCCTGTTGCAGATTTCCCCGTTTCATCATAAACATCCTTTCCGCTTCCAATTCAGCCATTTTTGCCGATGCTTCTTTAAATTTTTTATACTCCAGTATCTTATTGATGAGTTCCTGTCTTGGATCGATTTCATTTCCTTCGGCATCAAGTTCTTTTCGGGGTATCAGCATTTTTGCTTTAATACGCATCAATGTACTGATGAACAGGATGAACTCGCTGCTTAATTCAATATTCAACTTTTCACTGTTATGAATAAAGTCAAGAAAATCGTTGGTGATTTTAGTGATGGGGATATTGTAGATATCCAGTTCATCTCTTTCAATAAAAAATAAAAGCAGGTCAAACGGTCCTTCAAACTGTTCTAACTTGATCTGATACGATGCTGTATTCAACTGTTGATATTTATAAAATTAAAAATGCTGCTGTGTTAAGCAGCAGCAAATGTATTGATAAGTTGATAGAGTTTATTACAGATATCGGCTCCTGTATCGTAATGTGGAAAAACTCTGATACTTTTTTAAAGTTTTACAGTAAGCCCTATACCCAAAACCTCTTTAAGCTGTGTTCTCTTTAATATATCATCGTCATATACAATATCCAGGCTAAGGTTTGTAGCCAGCCATTTATTGAATTTTAAGGTAAGCAGGTTGGTAAAGAACAGGTCTACGTTTTCGGGATTTCGTCGGTAATTGCTGAACAGATCGAGCCGGCCCGTATAATGTGCCCAGTGCGTAATTTTTTTTGCATATTTAGCAGTAGCAAATGCCCCTAGTTCGGTATATGAATTTTGATTTGCCGGCACACCGAATTTATCAGTATTTATAAATTCCTTATCGTTTTTTAAAACAAAACGTGTTGTTATCGGCGAAATAAACAATGAAAAACTTTTATCGGGCCTGAAATCGACACCGGCAGAGACTAAAATTTTACCAGGAGTGAGAAAATTAGAGATTTTTGTATTTCCGGTATCAGTATAACTATACCCTGCCAATGTTTGTGTATTAAAGTTTACAAGCAAAGCCACAAACCACTGGCCCGAAAACTGGTAGCCGTATTTACTGGTAAGGTCAATGCGGTCATCTACTTTTCTGAACTGTCCAAAACTGGTGGCATTTTGAAACCCCAGGGCAATATCAAAATAATTATTCCAGGTAATTTTTCCCCTGCGATGATTAATATTATAGTTAAATAAAGTTGTAAAACCCAGTGTGTTTTGCTCTCCTCCACCCGCCCAGTTCCGCAATGCACCCTGGTTAATGTTTACAATGAATATGCCTGCTTTTTTCCAGCCATCCTTTTCTAAAGGTTTCAGGTCTTTAAAAGCAACTTTTTGAAATTCTTTTACTGTAAGGTCCTGTGCAGTCAGCTGTATTGTCAGGGATAACAATACAGCCATAGCTGTTAAGGGTTTTATCATCCGGCAAAAGTAAAAAAATACAGCCAGTCATTTGTTAAGAGTTTTAGAAAATAAAAATGTTCCGTAGTAATTACTACGGAACACTAAAAAAACGGGAATATTATTTTTTATTGAAAGTATATGCAAAACCAATGCCCATCAGCTGTAACCACTGTGGTGCAGGGCCTTTGGCAGGATTTACATTTTGGGTATTGTCATCGTAAATCATATCCAGGTTAAAAGAAAAATTAATATACTTTGTAAGCTTGGCAGTTATTGCATTTGTCCAGTATATATCAATATTCTGTGGGTTTTGCTTGTAATTGGAAAACAGGTCGAGTTTTGTTTTGTAAACAAAATTGGCTCCCAATTTAGCCGTATAGTTTGCCGACACAAAAGCACCCAGTTCGTTTCTTACTTTTTTACCTGGTAATACGCCATATAACGGTGCAATTGCACTATCGCCTACAATTACCCACCGCTCTGTTAATGGCGAAATAAATACTGAAAAGTTATCGGTTGGCTTATAATCTACACCTAAGGATAAAAGTACATATGCCGGGGCAAAGGTTTTAGAAATTATTGATGATGTATCAACACCTGCTGCTGTTTTTGAATAGGCATACCCATTGGTAAACTGGGTGCGTAAATTAGCTAAGGCAGCAACATTCCATTTTGGCGCAATGGCATAACCGTATTTTGAAAGCAGGTCAATCCTGTCGCTGGCTTTACGGGAGCCCAGGCTGGTTGTATTTACTATGCCGTATGCAAGGTCAAGGCTATTATCCCAGGAGTGCTTGTCTTTTTTATAAAAAGCAAACACGTTTAAATAAGCATTTAATGAGAAAGAAAATTTATCACCACCGGCACTCCAGTTGCTTAAAGTGCCCTGGTTGATGTTTAAATTAAATACCCCGCCAAGCTTCCAGGTTTTTGCCGTGGTATCGTTTGGGTCTTTCTTAATTGTTTTAGAAGCTTCGTTCTTTAAATCTTTAACAGACGGATCTTGTGCCTGGCAGAAAGCAGCGATTAAAAGAAGCCATACAATTGAATATATTTTTTTCATAAGTGACAGATTTAAAATGCAAAAGCAGCATCCAGTTTATGCTGCTTTTGCAAAATGTTATAAATAATTATTTTTTCAGAGAATCCCTGATCTCCATCAACAAGGCATCTGTTGAAGATGGACCTGCAGGAGCAGCTTCTTCTTGTTTTTTCTTCATTTTGTTGATGCCTTTAATAACCAGGAACATAACAAAAGCAACAATGATGAAGTTGATAATGGCAGTTATAAAATCGCCCCATTTCAGCGAAACTTCTGCAACGGCTTCCGTGACGACTGCGCCGGCTGCATCTTTAACCTCGGCAATTCCTTCTTTAAGCACATAAACATTCTTGCTTAAATCAGCGCCACCAAACATTCCAATAAGCGGCGATACAATACCATCAGTAAATGATGATACTACTTTGCCAAAAGCACCACCCATTACAAAAGCAACGGCAATGTCAACGAGACTGCCTTTCATGGCAAACTCCTTAAATTCTTTGATAAATCCCATGTTATTAGTTTTAGTGTTAAAAAATCTTGTTAGGTTCAGATTACTTTCAATTTAATATATTTCTGATATAATGACAAAACTGTGTATAAATTATTTATTTATAATAATTATTTATACGGTTAATATAAAAAATATGCCAACTTTGCGCCAACTTAATAAATAGTGAATAAAGGATTTTTAAACTGGCTGATTTTTATACTGCTGTCTGTAATTTGGGGCAGCAGCTTTATTATGATGAAGGAAGGCTTATTAAGGTTAACAGCTTTCCAGGTTGCTTCATTACGTATCGTGTTTTCAGGCATTGTGTTATTGCCTTCAGCAATTAAACATTTTAAACATGTACCCCGTAACAAATTGCTTGTCATTTTTATGTCGGGCGTTTTAGGCAGTTTATTACCGGCTTATTTATTTTGTGTAGCCGAGCTGGGAATAGACAGTGCATTGGCAGGCACCCTGAACTCTCTGACACCCATCTTTGTTATCATTACCGGCGCTTTATTTTTCAATTCAAAAACGTCTTCGAACAAAATACTGGGCATACTCATTGCTTTTACCGGCAGTATATTATTACTGCTGAGTAAGGGGAATATGCAGGGAAGCCAGAATATGCTTTATGTTTCATTTGTGGTTATCGCTACTATCTGTTATGGGCTTAATGTAAATATGGTGTACAAACATTTGCATAATATTGGTTCGTTACAGATTGCATCTGTAGCACTTGTGCTGAATTCGATTCCTGCATTGATTGTACTTTACTTTACAGGTTATTTCAGTTTGCCTCTTACCGATGAAGGAATTTTATATTCAACAGGGCATGCGGCACTCCTTGGTGTTTTTGCAACAGCCATTGCATCTATTATCTTTTATGTATTGGTAAAACGTGCCGGTGCTGTGTTTGCTTCGATGGTTACATATGGTATACCTATAATTGCCAACTTTTGGGGGATGATATATGGCGAAGAAGTTGGCTGGAAACAATTTGGTTGCCTTTTGCTTATTTTAGCCGGGGTTTACCTGGCTAACCGCAGAGGTTCATCTTAATTTAGTCAGATTCAGTAAAAGCAATATTTTTCTCTCTTAAAAATTCTTTTATCTTATCTACATGTACACAAATACCTACGTGTAAAAAAGGATTATTGGAAACCTTGTTTTTCTTTCCATTACTGATGATCTCAAAATCTTTCATATCAAAACCCAGGTGCAGGTGATTGGTGGCAAACTGCATTCCGTAAATTTTTCCGTCGGTATCAAAAAGCGGCCCGCCGCTTTGGCCACGTAAACCGGGTGTACTCATTTCAATGCCGGTAATACCGCTTTCGGGTTGGTTGGCAACAAATCTTGTTACAATGCCATCAATTGGAAATGAAGGAGAATTAGGATTGCCTGTATTCGTCCATTCAATATCATCAATATCGGGATTATGTTTAAAATTATTAAACTCCGGAAACGGGAAACCAATACGGCATAAGGACTTGCCCTGTTTTATTTTACTTCCATCTTTAATAAACGTTGCATGCGAGTTATAAAATATTTTATTAAATCCTTTAAATTCTAAAATGGCCAGGTCGAGTGTAGGGTGTGCATGACAGGTTATTTCGCTGATGGTATCAAAGCAGTTCAGGAAATTGTTTTTTAACTGTACTGTTGTTTCAGGCAGGTATTTATATTTTAATTGCAGGCCCTGTATATTCCTCTTATATTTACTATCGTTCGGGATGCTGTCTCTTTCGGCCTTATATTTTAAAAACTGCTGGTTAATGTTATCGGCAGCCGGTATCAGGTCCATCACATGTTTACAGGTGATGGCAACACCGCTGTCATTTATAAAAAAAAATGTAGAGCTGCCGGGTAAAACCATTCCTCCATATGTTCGGGAAATAGTATGAAGAGGGCGGGTGAATTGTAAAACTTTTTCTATTGCCTGCTGAAACATAAACGGATTTTGAAAACTATAATGAAAAATTGTGAAGCCTCAAGGTACAAACAAAAGTAAAGACAATTGCTGTTTAAATCTTTAGTAGTGTAATCAGGTTTACTGTTGTAATTTTTTATTTAATTGAATGCGCATTTGCCGGGCAGTTTTTGTACTGCCATCGTGGCTCCAGCCCGGAGGCATAAAAATGTATTTTAATTTTGTGCCGATGGATTTTTTCTTCCTTATATCACGTAACATATTTCGCCATTCATGAAAAATTATAGTAGCCGGGTTGCCTGCATTTTCAACTGGTTTTGTAAGTCCGTATTTTACGGGTTCTGTTTTTAACTCTTCCTGAAAACTGCCAAACAATTTATCCCAGATAATGAGACACATGCCCATGTTTTTATCTAAGTAAATTATATTACTGGCATGGTGTACCCGGTGGTGGCTGGGGCTTACAAAGACAGCTTCGAACCAACCCGGCATTTTGTTGATGTATTGTGTATGCACCAGTATGCCATAGGTTTGGGTAACAGAATACATGAAAACAATATCGAGTGCTGTAAAGCCCAGTAAGGCAATGGGGGTTAAATATATGAACCGGTAAACAGGTTGAAAGACCGACGAACGGAAACCGGTACTAAGGTTAAATTCCTGGGAGGAATGATGAGTAACATGTACTGCCCAAAACAAACGGCAGTAATGATCAATACGGTGTTCGAAATAAAAAGCCAGGTCGACCAGTATGAATAAAACAAACCAATAGACAAAAATATTTTTGAAACTGTAAAAATGATGCTGGTAACTCCAGGCAAGCACACTGATGTAAAATAACCAACGCATTAAACCATCAAGGCCGGCATTAAGCAATGTGAAATACACGTTCTGGATAGTATCCCGGACAGAGTAAATTTTTTTGTGTTGCCAGTTACTGAATAAAACTTCAGCCCCAATCAAGATTGTGTAAAAGGGAATAGATAGTAACAGGAACCACGATTCTCTTGCTGACTGCATTATAAATTGCGAATGCTTTTTGTTAGTACTTCAGCGCTGCGCTGTACCCTAAACAGCCATTATTTCTTTTTCTTTTGCTGCCAGGTGTTTTTCTACCAGGGAGATATATTTATCTGTCGCATCCTGTGCTTCCTTTTCAGCGTCTTTACTGATATCTTCACTAAGGCCATCCTTTTGCAGTTTTTTTATGGCTTCAATTCCATCCCGGCGTATATTTCGTACAGCAACTTTTGCATGTTCACCTTCTGCATTACATTTTTTTACCAGTTCCTTTCTTCTTTCTTCTGTTAATGGAGGTAAAAATAAGCGGATTATGTTGCCATCATTCTGTGGGTTAATACCAATGTTGGCCATTGTAATAGCTCTTTCAATAGGCTGCAACATATTTTTTTCCCAGGGCTGAACAGAAATGGTACGGGCATCTAATGCTGATATGTTAGCTATCTGGTTAATAAGCGTTGGTGTTCCGTAATAATCTGCCATTATTCCATCCAGCATATTCGGGTTTGCTTTACCAGCACGTATTTTAACCAACTCTGCTTCCAGGTGGTTAAGTGCTTTTAACATGGCTGCTTCTGTATCGCTGATGATTTTACTTATTTCTTCTGACATGATTATTATATTACGTGGGTGCAAATCTATAAAAAAACCACAGTTAATTTCAAATTAACTGTAAACGAATATAGTTAAAATAAAAGGGCTTGTGTTAAACTAACAGTTTATGTAAGAGGCGGAGAAAATCTATTCAACTTCCACAGGCTCACCGGCCAGCTTAAGAATTTTATGTGATTTTAAAATTCTGGCTTTTTCAATATCCTTTTCTATTGCATTTTTATTTTTAGGACGACTGTAATAAATAACACCGATAAAAATAAATGCAGAACACAGCAGGATTCCTAAAACAGAAGTTGTACCTAAATGTCGAAGAAAAAATGCAAGGCTGATAAAACTGATATTTACGAGTACGCAGGTAATAGTTACCATCCGGTGGCTAAGGCCAAGATCGAGTAAAAAATGATGCACATGTGTCCTGTCGGGGCTGAATGGAGACCGCCTGTCTAAGATACGAAGGCCAAATACCCTCAGGGTATCAAACAAGGGAATCATCAGTATTGCAAAACCAATGGCAGGGGCTGCCTCAATTGGGAAATTTGAAGCCGGGTTACCGGCAACATTTATAAATTTGATAACCAGTATTGAGTTGATCAAACCAATTAAAAGAGAGCCGGTATCGCCCATGAATATTTTAGCCGGCGAAAAATTATAAATTAAAAACCCGATAGTACTACCGGCTAAAGCCAGAGCCATTACTGCATAGGTTAACTGACCCGCATAAAAAAAGTAGATACCAAAAACAAGCGTGGTTAATAAACCCAGGCTGCCGGCAAGGCCGTCAACTCCATCAATAAGGTTAAAGGAATTGGTAATTACAATAATGGTAAAAATTGAAATTACTATACTTGCAATGTGTGGAATTTCATGAATACCCAGAAAGCCATGCATATTGCTTATTTGTATGCCACCAAACTTTATAATTATTCCGGCAGCAATTAACTGACCTATAAATTTTTTACTGGCCGATAAAACCAATATATCATCTTTAATACCCAGGAAGAAAATTACTGTAGCCGCTGCGGCAAAATATTGAAGCTCGGAGGTAATGCCAGAAGGAACACCCATTAAAGTGGCAATAATAAATCCTGCAAATATACCCAGGCCACCTAAAGTGGGAATAACATTCTTATGAACTTTGCGTTCGTCAGGCTCATCAAAAAGCTTTTTATCCTTGGCAACCTGTATAATTACAGGAATTGCAAAAAAGGTAATTAAAAAAGCTAGGGCAGCACTAAGTAAGATATTATCCATTCTCGTAATTTATTCGGTCGTCTTTTATAACGCAAAAGTATTAAATATGTTTCGAGGATAAAAACATAAAATTAAATATATCAGACGCTGGTTAAAACAAAATTGATGCCTAAAGTGAATTTCTTTAGTTATGAATGCAAGTTCATATTATTAATCCTGTAAATAACGATTAAATTATAAACTTATTATTAACCTTTCTATTTTGAATTATTTTTTACTTTGATTGTAAGTTGATTTTAAAGTAGGTTTGCAGCCTTAATCTTGGTCTCAGTATATACAGGCTTTCTTTTTATCAGCCGCTAATAAACACATTATGAATAATTTAAAGGATATAGCTACACAAATACGCCGGGATATTGTACGCATGGTTCATGCTGTGCAAAGTGGCCATCCGGGAGGATCGTTGGGGTGTACTGATTATTTTACGGCCCTGTATTTTAATGTAATGAAACATAATCCAAAGTTTGATATGGATGGTGTTGGAGAAGATCTGTTCTTTTTAAGTAACGGCCATATTTCGCCTGTGTTTTACAGTACACTGGCCCGCAGTGGATATTTTCCCCTGGAAGAACTTAATACCTTCAGAAAAATAGACAGCCGTCTGCAGGGGCATCCAACAACACATGAGCATTTACCGGGTGTGCGTATTGCCAGTGGATCATTAGGGCAGGGTATGAGTGTGGCGGCAGGAGCTGCCATAACAAAAAAACTAAACAACGATAATAGTATAGTGTACTCGTTGCATGGTGATGGAGAACTGGATGAAGGCCAGAACTGGGAAGCCATTATGTTTGCGGCGCATAAAAACATAGATAATTTAATAGCAACAATTGATGTGAATGGTCAGCAGATAGATGGCCCCACAAAATCGGTTATGGCATTAGACAGTCTGAGAGCGAAATTTGAAGCATTTAACTGGCAAGTACTTGAAATGGATGGTAATGATATGGACGAAGTTGTAGCTGGATTAAATAAAGCAAAAACTTTTGTTGGAAAAGGTAAGCCCATAGTCATTTTGATGAAAACCGAAATGGGTAAGGGTATTGATTTTATGGAAGGTACACATGAATGGCACGGTATAGCACCTAATGATGAGCAACTGGCGAAAGCACTGGCTCAATTACCCGAAACGTTAGGAGATTATTAATTGCAGATTGTGCCAAAAAAGCCAATGCAAAAAAACTTGCAAAATCTTAGTATCTGCTGCAATAAGCGATTACCTTAATTCAAACTGCTGCCGGCTGGCTTTAAGCGCCGGAAACCAGGATGCCAGAAAGGCAATAGCAGTGGCGGTTACAGCAACCAGTAAAAAATCTGAAGCAATTAATTTTACAGGAAAATAATCGAGCAGAAAAGAGCCGCCTGCAAGTTTTATTATTTTAAACTTCAGCTGAAGCAGGCAAATAATAACAGCCATTACAATACCGGCTATTGTACCTATACCTCCTAATAACAAACCTTCGCTTAAGAATATTTTAAGAATACTTTTGTTACCGGCTCCCATGCTTTGTAATACACTGATGTCTTTTTGTTTTTCCAATACAAGCATGGTTAAAGCGCTTACCATATTAAATGCAGCAATGATCAATATTAATGTAAGTACTGCATAGATAGCCCACTTCTCCATTTTCATGGTATTGTACAAACTGGTGTTTTGTTCATACTTGGTAAGCACTTTATAATTCTTACCCAGTAATGCAGCCAGTTTAATTTTTTCTGCTGATGGATCAGCTTTGTCTTTCAGGTTTATTTCTACTGCACTATATTCATCTGCAGCAAAGTTCATCTGCTGTTTTACAAAATCAATATTGGTGATGGCATATTTATCATCAAACTCCTGTTGTATGGTAAACGAGCCAGCCGCACTGATAAAACCTTCGCTTAAAGATTGTAACGGTTCGTTATTAGCACTGTTTTTCTTGGGTAAGATAACCGTTAATTCACCAGCACCGAAAGCAGGATCGAAACTGAAACCCGTAGCATTCTGAATACCCGAACCTGTTACCAGGTAAGGGTCTTCGGCAGTGCCAATGTAATATTTGCCCCGCGTTGTTTTACCCGAAACGCCGCTTACATTTTCATAATTATCATCAACCCCTTTAAGATAAATAACTGTTTGGGCATCTTGGTTACTGTACGGGTTATGTCTTTTAAGCAATGCTTTCTCTTCAGCTATCAACGAAAAATTTTTTACAGCAGGTTGTTTTTTCAATGTGGCAATCTGGTCGGCTGTAAGTATAAAGGTTTTGCCGGTTGCCGGCATAACTTTAATATCAGTGTAAAACGAAGAGTATAAAGATTTAACCAGATCTTCAAAGCCATTAAAGACACTCAAAACCAAAACCTGGCAGCAGGTAGCAAAAGCTATTACGCCAACAGTAACCCAGGCAATGATGTTAATGGCATTGGTACTTTTTTTTGCTTTAAAATATCTCCAGGCAAAGGTTAGGTACATAGTTAATAGTTGATGGTTAATGGTTAACTGTTAAACGAATAACCATTAACTATTCTCCATTATCTTTCTTAATATCCTTAAAAATCTTTTCCATCTTATCTACATAATCCAAAGTATCATCTATATAAAACGTAAGCGTAGGCATACTGCGTAACTGGTGACGAACCCTTGCAGTCAATTCTTTTTTTATTTCCCAGCTCCGCTCTTCAATTTTTTTAAGTGCATCAAAACTATCAGCTACTTTAAAAAAGCTTAAATAAATTCTGGCTTCATACAGGTCGGGTGTAATTTTAACTGAGGATATGGAAACCATACCGCCGTCCATCATGGATAATCCCAGCCGCTGAAAAATATCACTCAACTCTTTATTCAGCAATCCTGCCACCTGCTTCTGCCTTTTACCTTCTAACATGATATTACGTTTTAATCGCTGTAAAATTAGTTACTTTGCCCTGATTTATCCGAATAATAAAACAATGAAGAAATACGCAAGACTTTTCAGGTACCTGGCAGCATACAAGACAAATATTGTACTCTATTTTTTATTCGTCATATTAGCTATTGTTTTTTCGGTAGTATCTATTGGTTCCCTACCATTTTTTCTGGATTTGATTTTTACACAGGGAAAAGAAGCAGTTAGTAAACCTGCGTCTATCAGTTCTTCTCAGGATCTTATTAATTTCCTGAGTTATCAGTTGCAGGAACTGATGGCTGTAAAGGGCAAAGTTTATGTATTGGCTGTTATTTGTATTATGGTAATTATTGCCGTGCTGCTGAAAAATCTTTTCACCTATTTGTCGTACTATATTTTAGCGCCTATGCGTAATGGCGTAATGAACAGGTTGCGAAAGGAACTGTTTCACAAAATCCTTAATATGCCTATCGGGTATTTTACTGAGCAACGAAAAGGTGATATTATGAGCAGAATGACCAATGATATCGGGGAGTTAGAAAACTCGGTGGTAGGCACGGTAGAAGGTTTTATAAAAGATCCCATCAGCATTATCTTTTTTTTAGTGACATTGATTTTCATTAGTCCGCAGCTCTCGTTATTCTTATTTATCTTTTTACCACTAACCGGCTTTATCATTGGCAGAATAAGCCGTTCGTTAAAAAAGCAATCGAATGCTGCTGCTATAAAACAGGGAGAGGCACTTTCTGTTTTGGATGAAACCCTGGGTGGACTTAGGGTGATAAAAGCTTTTACAGCCGAAAAATTAGTGGGCAAAAAATTTGATGATCACAATGAAGACCTGTTTCATATCAAAAATAAAATGCAATATCGCCGGGATCTGGCTTCACCCATGTCGGAATTTTTAGGCGTGTTGGTTTTATGCGGCATCCTTTATTTTGGCGGACAATTAGTACTTGTTGATAATACAGGAGATCTGACAGCAAAGGGCTTTATCATTTATATAGGCATATTTACACAAATTATCAGCCCGGCTAAAGCTTTATCAACTTCGTTTTACAATATGCAGAAAGGCAGTGCGGCCATTGTACGGATTGAGGAAGTATTGAGGGCACCAGTAATGGTAGAAGAAGCTGAAAATCCAAAAGCCATAACCAGTTTTAATCATTCCATTGAATTTAAAAACGTAGGTTTTGCTTATGATGATGTGGTAATTTTAAAAAACATTAATCTAAAAGTAGAAAAAGGAAAAACAGTTGCATTGGTTGGCAGCAGCGGTGCAGGCAAAAGTACGCTGGCCGATCTGGTGCCCAGGTTTCATGATGTAAGTACAGGAGAATTACTTATCGATGGTATTAATATCAAAGACTATTCGCTTGATCAGTTAAGAGCCCTGATGGGTATTGTAACACAGGAGCCAATCCTGTTTAATGATACCATTGCCAACAATATTACTTTGGGTATTGATAATGCAACAGCAGAAGCTATTGAGCAGGCAGCAAAAATTGCGAATGCGCATGATTTTATTATGCAAAAAGAAAAGGGGTATGAAACCAATATCGGAGATCGTGGTGGCAAACTCAGTGGTGGTGAGCGCCAACGTATGACAATAGCCCGGGCAGTGTTAAAAAATCCGCCTGTTTTAATTTTGGATGAAGCCACTTCATCGTTAGATACGGAAAGTGAAAGACTGGTGCAGGATGCCATTAACAACCTGATGAATAACCGTACTTCGCTTGTAATTGCACATCGGTTGAGTACTATACGCCATGCCGACGAAATTATAGTATTACAAAAAGGAGAAATTGTGGAAAGAGGAACGCATGATAGTTTGATAGCGCAAAATGGTTTTTATAAGAAGCTGGTTGATATGCAGGAAGTGAGATAAAGTTATTACAACACACATCTATAATGGTTGCCGCATTGTTTTGCAAAACTTCTTGAATAAAAAAAGAGAACGATCACTCATTCTCTTTTACTTATAACTTTAAATACTTTTTTACTCAAATCCTACCTCGCCGCTCCCATCTTCGCTTCCATGCTTAATGTAGCATGTGGCACTGCACGTAAACGGGCTTTATCAATTAACTGGCCTGTTACACGGCAAATTCCGTAGGTTTTGTTTTCGATACGCATTACGGCTTTCTCCAGGTGATCAATAAAAGTGATCTGGCGGCTGGCCATCTGGCTAAGCTGCTCTCTTTCCATGCTCATGCTGCCATCTTCCATCGTCATGTAACGGGCATCATCATTATCGCCACCCATTTCATCTTTACGGGTAATTAACCCTTGTAAATAGGTCAACTCTTTTTTAGCCGATTCCAGTTTACGCCCGATAATTTCTCTGAATTCAGCAAGATCAGCATCACTATATCTTACAATTGGAGCTCCAAGATCATGTTTTGGTTGATCTAAAACTGATTTGGTAAACTCAGGCTGGTATTTACGGGAAGTTTTGGTGTTGATTTTTGGTAAAACAACGGGTTTAGCCGGGGCAATTTTAATGTCTTTTGCTTTAGCCGGTGATTTAGTTTTAACGGGAATAGCTTTAACCGGCGCTTTTTTAACTGAAACAGGTTTTGCAACGGGTTTTTTAACTTCAACTTTCTTTTTCATAGGTTTAGTAACCGGTTTTTTTGCAGCGGCTTTAACTACCGGTTTTGCTGCTTTTTTTACCACAATTGACTTTTTAGGGGCATTTTTTATAACTTTTACTGCTTTTTTCACTGTTTTTTTAGCCGGAGCCTTTTTAGCCACTGCTTTTTTAGGAGCAGGCTTTTTAGCTACAGGCTTTTTAACTGCTGCTTTTTTGGGAGCCACTTTTTTAACAGGCTTAGCTGTTTTTTTTGCTGCAGGTTTAACTGCTTTCTTTTTGGTAGCCATACTATTATCCTTTTTTAAGTACGTTCACTTTTAATAAGGCATCGTTCACTTCTATCTCAAAACCGTCTTTTATTTCGGGTAAAAATGCAAGCGAATCAGCCAGAATTTCGGCGCAAATATAATCTTTATATTGAATTATAGACGGTTGTAGCCCTGCATTTTCACTAACTGTTACATCTATTCT
>JBATAS010000008.1:0-14569 GCA_049661965.1 Ferruginibacter sp.
AGCCGATGAAGATGAACTTGAGCGCATTTCTGTTTACAGTATGGTTGGACAGGATATTACAAATTCGGTAAAGATTACAAAGGTCAGTTCAACTCAATTGAGTGTAAATGTAGCTGCACTAAAACCGGGCATGTATATTCTTAAAACAAAAACCACCACACAAAAAATAACCAAACAATAAAATTATTTTATGCTAAAACTCCCCTTGCTGCAAATTCAGCAAGGGGAGTTTTATTTTATATCTATACCAACAAAACAACCTGTTTTATTTAATTGGTTTTATACATAGGTGTTTGTTTACATGCCGCATACTGCCCCCGTACCGTTGGAGACGGGCATATAATTGACTCAGCCAGTTCTTTTGTTTGGGTTTGGGCGTTGCTTAAAACATTATTCCACACTGCATTTTGGTAGCCGGTATTTATACCTACATATTTTTGGAGTGTTTCTTTAAAGGTTGATGTAAAGAATCCTCCGTCGTTTAAATTACCTGCCGATAATTCGCCTTTTGATGCTGCAGTCATTAATAACGAATAAGGTTCGGGGTTTAAAAAAAGAGCTTTGACATTTTCAAGGCTCCAGCCCAGTGATGAACTGCGCTGGCTGGCAACAGGCGGACTTATCATATTGGTTAAATTGGCCCGCCAGTTACAACAATCGCTGAGCACCAGGTTCAACCTTGCTTTTTTCTTTTTAATGATATCGTACACTTCTTCAATATTCATCTGTGTCTTCTCCGTCATGGGTTCATCTTCATCATGTCGTAAATCCATATAAGGAAACAGTCTTGAATCAAAATCTTTACTGAACCCGTGCCCCGAATAATAGAAGATCACAATATCATCCTTTCCCGGTCTTAAATCATTAATGGCTTTAACCACATTATCTCTGTTATAATCTTTCCCATAAATTTCTTTGGGTACAAAACCTATCTCCAGGTTTCGGGCAATTTTTGAGAATATCTTATACATGGATTTTCTGTCCATATCGCAGGTTGGGCCTATCTTGTCGGCCTCGGTATTGGCTACAGTTATTAAATAGAGGTTGGTGTTTTTTTGCTGTGGCGTAGTGCCCCGTACTGTAGTATTAAAAAGATTATTATAAATCTCATCCGCTTCGGTAAAATACTGTGCTACAAATTCTTTGGTAAAATCCTTGTCCTCAAGCAGTGTTATCTTTTTATATTCACCATCGTATTGAACGTCATCCACCATAACTACAACACCCCAGGGTTCTAAATACCCGGTTTCAACATTAACAACAAACCAAAACAGATCGGGACTGTAATGGAAACTGGTATCTCCTGTTAAAACATAAGGATTCTTCCCCTGAAATAATTTCTTGTCATATTCTATATTACCGTCTTTATCATGCCCAAAACTCTCCTGCATATCCATGTCAATCAACATTTCTGTTTTGGTATCAATACTGTAAAAACGGGTGCGTATAAAACCTGTTCCATCACCATTACTAAAAATTAATGCCTTATAATCTTCCCGGTCGTTACCTATCTTAAAAAAATATTCTACCTCATATACAGATTGGGCATACAATGCACTACCTAAAAAGAAAAACAATGCTAAAAAAAATGAACGCTTTTTCATAACTGGTTTTGTTTAAAACAATTCATACAATTTAAGCAATTTTACTGGCCTTAAAATAGTTTTGCTACAGGTTTATTCTTTAATCAGGTAGGGTAAATTCAGTCTGAAACATTGTAGGTATCCATAGAATGAGGGCTTCCACAAACAGGCTATCTGTTACTATTTCCCTGGATACAATTTGAAGTAACGGCTAAAAAAAAGCCCGTGTCTTTTACTGCAGTATTAATTTTTCGGGAGGGTTGTTTGCTTAGCAATATGCAAAGCCTTGCCGAAATTCAGCCCCTAAAAAAGGAGAAGTACAAAAGACATTGAAAAGAATTATTACCGCAATAATACCGTTGTTCCCTTTTGCCGATGCACTACACCATCCACATCAACTGCTTCAATCATCCATACAAAAGCCTGTGTATCCTGAATTACACCATTAAGTCTTCCATCCCATCCGGGATAGTCGCTTTGCATTTGAAACAGGAGTTTTCCCCAGCGGTTATATACCCTGAAATAATTGACTTTGGTAAATCCAAATAACAGTGGACGCAGCCGGTCATTGGTTCCGTTATTATCTGGCGTAAATGCAGCAGGCACGTAGATCTTAATCTTCTTAAGCGTTTTTACAACTTGTGTATCCACGGTTATGCAGCCTACATCAGTCTTTAACTGAATCAAATACGTTTGGTTCTTTACGCCTTTAAATATGGGTGAATAAATATTAGGGTTATTGAGGCTGGTGGCAGGTGTCCATAACACACTGGTTCCTATTTGCCGGGCATTCAGCTGTTCCGGAAAATTAAACCTGGCATCCAGTTCGTGATAACTTATTGCCGGTACTGGTGCATCAATAACAATTGGAATTTCACGGGTGGTTACCGGTGTTGGACAATTGGTTATGTTAACCGTAAGTTTTACAGTATAGTTGCCGGGTGCAGGGTAACTGTAAACCGGGTTCCGCACATTAGATATATCGCCATTACCAAAATCCCATAAATAATCAAGCGTTGTTGTGGTGGTATTAACTGTCCTGTCTACGAGCTGAACTGGTAAATTAATACAGGTTGGCTGCAGCGAAAAGTTTGCAACAGGATATTGAAAAACAACAACCGTAAACGAACTGCTGTCAACACATCCGCCATCGGCTGTAACCAGCATTTTTACAATATAGGTGCCGGGCTGAGCATAGCTATGGTTTACATTGGCAACAGCCGCACTGGCTCCATCACCAAAATTCCATTGGTATTGTAAATTACCCGAATAGACTGTACTGGTATTGGTAAATACAAACTGATTATTATTTAAACATTGAGCTGCATTATTAACAGTAAACCCGGCAACAGGTGTTGGATTTACAGTAATATTAAATGAACTGCTGTCTTTACAATTATCACCCGATGTTGCCAACAATTTAACTGTGTAGTTACCTGGCACTGTATAACTGTAGGTTACATCTTTTGTATTTAGCATAACGCCATTACCCATATCCCATACGTACTGCATATTTCCGGCAGTAATAGTACTGGTATTGGTAAATACAAAGCGGTTATCTTTAAAACACTGGCTGGCTGCATTTGTTGCAAAGCTTACAACAGGGCTTGGATATACAGTAACCACAAAAGATTTCTCATCAGGACAGTTCCTGTCGGATGTAACAATCATTTTTACAGTATATGTCCCCGGTATAGTATAACTATGATTTGCATCACGGGTGCCGGCCGTTGTTCCATCACCAAAATCCCAACTATACTGCATTGTTCCCACATTAATAGTACTGGTATTGGTAAATACAAACTGGTTATTATTAAAACACTGGTTTGTTGTGTTTACCGTAAAGCCCGCCAAAGGGGACTCGTAAACATTTACTGTAAAGAAGCTGCTGTCTGTACAACTATTATTTGTAGTTACAATTAACCTTACAGAATATGTACCCGGCAGCAAATAACTATGTGTAATATCCCGGGTAGTTCCTGTTGTTCCATCACCAAAATCCCAGTTGTACAGCATAGTGCCTGCGGTTACCGTACTTGTATTGGTAAATACAAACTGATTGCCATTTAAACACTGGTCGGGCGTATTTGCAGTAAAACCTACAACCGGATTTGGATATACAGTAACTATTGAAGATACTTCATCAGGACAGCTCCTGTCGGATGTCACGATCATCCTCACTGTATAGGTGCCCGGCATGGCATAACTATGACTTGCATCACGGGTGCCGGCTGTTGTTCCATCACCAAAATCCCAGGCATATTGCATTGTGCCAATATTGATAGTACTGGTATTGGTAAATACAAATTGGTGATTATTAAAACACTGGTTGGTTGTGTTTGTAGTAAAACCTGCAACCGGCGAATCGTACACATTTACAGTAAAGAAACTGCTGTCTTTACAACCATTATCTGTGGTAACAATTAACCTTACTACAAATGCACCCGGCAACAAATAACTATGATTGGCATTACGGGTTGTAGCAGTTACTCCATCGCCAAAATCCCAATCGTACAACATGGTACCTGCAGATAATGTACTGGTATTGGTAAAAACGTATTGATTTCCATTTAAACACTGGTCATTGGTATTAATGGTAAATCCAACTACGGGCATCGGGAATATATTTATCACTACATCGGCAGTAGTATTGCTGCATCCCACAAAACTGAAAACAGTGGCATGATAAGTACCAGTTTGCAATACATTGTATTGGGTTTGGTTTGCTCCCGGAATAGCAACATTATTCATATACCATTGAATACTATCTGCCGGTTGTACTTCAAGCATAGCCGTTTTGGAACCATCATTACAAAAAGATGCCGGACCAATGAGTAGTATCGAATTATCAAGCACTGAAGCCGTAACAGTTACTGTATCCACAGAAGCACAACCACCTCCGGCATTTTTAACGGTTACAATATAATCGGTAGTAACGGCTGGTGTGGCTATAGGGTTAGCTATGTTGGGATCGCTTAACCCTGCAGCAGGTGTCCAGGAATATACATAACCAGGCTTAGGGTTTGCCCCTATCTGTACCGGCGTATTATTGCAGGATAATTTATCGGGGCCGGCCTGGGCCTGTATGGTAAGTGTATCAATTAAAACTGCCGTAAGCGTATCAACACATCCGTAACCCGAATAAGGGATTACCTCTACCTTAAGTACAGTGCCCGGCGTTGGCGGTGGTGTAAAGTTGATGGTTTGTGTTATACCGATTATGGTTGTAGGATCAGTTGCATCCCACCACTTATAGCCCTGATAACCATAAGGCGCTGTAACATTAATAAAAGCATCATCGGGACAAAAAACAGCACCGGTAAATAAACTGCTGCACTCGCTGTTAACATCAATATAAGCATAGCCAAAGTGGCCGCCCCTGGTGCAATCGGCTGTTTTAAAAAAAAGTTCTATTGTTTTACCCGCAAGATTATCCAGTTTTATTGATGCTGCAGCCCATTTTTTAAATAATACAATGCCGGATGCAGGACTATTTTTTGATGTATCGAAACCCGGCAAACCTCCACTGGGAACAAATGGGGCTAAAGGGCATGGCAATTCTACTCCATCACTAATATTCCTCACGGTTATTATCATCCTTGGCTGCTCCTCAATACCATGCGCCGGGTCTTGAATAACGATTGCATAATGATAAATAAGACTGTACTCATTTGCGCCTGCCGGAATTGTAAACCTGTAAGAAACACCTTCTGCCTGGCTTCCCGAACCTTCATTGCCTAATTGTATGGAATGGCCACTTCCATTAGGGCAGTTTTTCGGGAATCCTCCATAAAAATCATTTCCATCTCCCGGGAAAGATGAAAGCATAATATGCCGCAGCGGATCTGGCGGTAGTGGAAAATTAGGTGTCCAGGTAATTAAATTTTTCCCTGTTGATACCGCAACGTCACCTTTCCAACAATACCAACCGGTAAAATCTCCCTGTTCAAAATCAATATTTGGAGGGCATTGGGCATATGTATTCCTGTTTGCTGCCAAAAAAATCATGAGCAGAAAGAAGTACTTTAAGGCAAAAGAATAAGCGGTAGTTAATGTAAAGGTTTGTTTTTGCATTTGGCTGGGAATCAGTGTTGATAAAGGTATACCAATTGTTGGTAATTTACAACAGGCAATATATCCCGTTTGTAAATTGTGCATTCCTATCCGGCAGATTAATAATACTAAAATAACTACATTGCTTTTAAGTACATCTGTAATTCATTCATTACTCATATTTTACAGTAAATACTATAATACAGCTTTAGCACAGTCACAGGCTTATCTTAGCACAGTTGCAAAAAAGAACTATTCACTTGCTTTACCCATGGCAGCCAGTTTCATTTTTTGTGCAGTTTCTTTACCTACATATTTTTCGATGCGGTGTTCAACAAAATAAATGACCGGAGTTAACAGTATGGCCATGGTAAATTTGTAGGCATAATTTATCAGGCAGATAGCAAATACCAGTTGCCAGCTCCAGCCCTTCCCTATTTTAAAAGCGATAAATAAAACGATAAAACTATCTACCAGTTGTGATACCAGTGTAGAGCCCGTAGCTCTCAGCCATACTTTCTTTTCGCCGGTTATTTTTTTAATTTTATGAAAAACAGTTACGTCAACAATCTGGCTTACTAAAAATGCAATAAGGCTTCCAAAGATGATCCACATGCCTTGCCCAAAAATCCCGTTAAAGGCCTTTGACATGTCCGGTATGCCATCCTGTACCCCGGAGCCAAACCAGAAATCGGCAGCAGGCACCCCCATAGCTACATAAAACATTAAAAAGGCATACATGATTAACCCTACAGCTATATAAGAGATGCGCCGCACGGCTTTAGGCCCGTAATATTCATTTATAATATCTGTCATTACAAATTCAAGCGGCCATAATAATACACCACAGGTCAGGCTCAGGCCAAGACCCGATTCTCCAAATAAAGTAAAGCTCAGTGGTTGTTGTCCGAATAATTTTTCGAGAGAAAATATTTTTGTACCGATACTTTCAGCAATCAATGCATTGGCCACAAAGAAGGCAGTAAAAACTACAAATATCTTTGTTGGTTTGTCTTTCAGAATAGTATGTATCATTTTATTTATTTTGAAATGAAATGAAAATAAACCTGGCAACAAAAAATAATGATGTTAAAGATAATGATCCATCGGGGTATGGTAAGTTTTATACTGAAAGAAAAATAAACAAAGTAAATGATGAGGAAAAGTGTATTTACAATAATGGCTGTTTGACCCAAGATCACCAGTGTACCCTTGAGCCAGGGCAATGGTAATATTTCTTTGCTGGTTCCTTCGTATTCGTAATGTTTTTCAATATAGCGTAACACAACTGCCAGTACAAAACTGATATTGAAGATGACGGCTATTTTTGAAAAGAATTTCATTTTATTTTTTTGGAGTTTTTGTTTAGAGGTTTAAGAGGTTAGAAGTTTAGGTTTTGCCAGTTTGGTCATTTTACTCAATTCCTTAATCGTTGGTCTGTGGTCCGTCGTCTGTGGTCCGTTGTCTATTACCCATTCTTCCCACTAAGCATTGGCACAAAACTAAAATTTTCAAAAGCTTCTTCGGTAGTTGTACCATCTTCATTTTTAGTAATCCGTAACATACGCTGATGTTCGCCTTCATCAACCGGTATAATCATTTTGCCACCTGCTTTTAATTGTGCAATTAATTTAGGTGGAATAAATGGTGCTGCTGCAGTGATGATAACTTTATCAAAAGGAGCATAGGTAGGCAGGCCTTCATACCCATCGCCGTAAAAAAATTTAAGATTAGGATAGCGGCTTTTAAAAATAAACTGTTTTGTTTTTTCAAACAGCTTCTTTTGCCGTTCAATGGTAAAGACCTTAACGCCCATTTCGGCTAAAACAGTGGCCTGGTAAATACTCCCTGTTCCTATTTCAAGTATTTTATCATTTGGTTTTACCTGCAATAACTGGCTTTGATACGCAACGGTATAAGGTTGTGAAATGGTTTGCCCTTCGCTGATGGGAAAAGCTCTGTCTTCGTAAGCAATCTTATCAAAAGCACTGTCGAGAAAGTAATGGCGGGGAATATTGTTCATGGCTCCTAAAACATTTTCATCGCTGATTCCCTTCTCCCTCAACAGGTCAATCAGTTTTTTGCGGAGGCCTTTATGCTGGTAACTGTCTTCGTATTTTCTCATAAGTTTTGCGGTTGCCTGAACAGCTTTAAGCCGAAAGATACCCTGGCTGCAAGATAAAAAAATGCAGGGACTAATCCCTGCAAATTATTTTTAAGGCATACCATACATTCAGATATCCCTTTGCTATTTATAATGCGGCGTATGTTCATTAAAAAAATCATTCACCACTTTATTCCAGTCGTTCAGCATTGCGGTACGTTCCTTATTTAAAGACTGGTTAGTATTGTTAAAAGCCTGGCTGGCGGCATTAACTTCTTTCACACTTTTATTATATGCATCCACTTCGGCCTTTGAAGGGCTGCTCTTCTTTTCAAATTCTTTTTTCATCGCTCCAAATCTTTCATTGGTTAAATAAAACTCGCTGATGCTGTTTAGTTTTTCATTCACTTCTTTTACATAAAAGTTCATAACGGTTTTACAGGCAGATGCCAGGGAGTTATCGCCCTGGAAGGGCTTGATCGTTTTCAGTTTCTCCAACCCATCCTGGGCATATTTCAGTAACGAATTTTTATTCTGTTCAATACCGGTAATATTATTCTTGCTCACTGCTTCTATCAGGTATCCTTCCTGCTTATAAGCTTTAAAGAAAATAAGATACACTTCATTATAGTACTGATTAATTTCATGCACCTGTTTCATCTTTTCGCCCAGCTCCGAATTATCTTTTGTAAGCGTAATATTATTTTTTGCAGCAAATGCTTCGGTGGCTGCATGCATTTTTGCATTACCTTCTTCCAGTTTCTTATCAACCATTTCCTTGGCCATCATATAAGCCTCCATGGCATCATAACTCTGTTCGGCAATTTCTTCCATGTTAACGATCTTACTGTAATCTTCATTAAGCACATTAAAATACAGCTTGATAAAATTCACCGTAGAATCCCGGTACGATTTATCGCCTTTAAAAGAAGGCATGCTTTGTATATTCATCCTGGCTTCCTGTACTTCGTCCAGTAATTTCATGCGCAGGTTATCAACCTTTTTTTCTTTTTGACCATGAGCTGATGCGCTGGCATAGCTCATGAATTTTTTTGATACATTTTCCTGTTGCTTGCTGATCATACTCAGATACTCGCCGGCATTGTCATAGTCCTGTGCTGAAGCAATAAATCCAAAAAAGAATACTGAAGTGATGATTAAGAATAATTGTTTCATAAAGGCTTAGTTTATTATTTGCAAAATGCTTATTAAAAGTAAAATATTTTATGCTATTGTATGTTGAATTATTTATTTATCCAGTCCATCATTATTTTATAGGCTTCAGCCAGGGTAAGGTCGGTACTTACCTGTTTAAGATAGGCATCATTTATTTCTTTGCTGTGCAGGGTTGATACATTTATCCGCTGCCTGTCGAACCCGTTATTAGTTACGGATAAAGCCGTGGTTACACTATCTTCCTCTTTGCCCAGCTCTTTAAACATCTCCATTGTTTTTTTATAATGAACAGCATAACTGTTCCATTGCAACGGAATACTGCGGCCTGCTTTATATTCTTTTAACCATGTATTAAATACGGTAACTGTTTTAAAATAAGTATCAGCAGCAACCCGTTGTCCACTTTTTGTTTTTAATGATTGCACCGGTAAGGCAGTTAAAGGCTGATAAATTCCTGCACGGCTGTTATCGGGCTGTAAAGCGCTGCTGTTCGCTTTTTCTTTGTATGATTCATCTGCATAAATATCAGGCAACTCAATATCAGGCACTACGCCTTTCCATTGCGTGGTACTGCCATTTACCCGGTAAAATTTCTTTTGCGTAACTTTTACAAAGTCTTCATAATTTTTGTTGGGTGATATGGGCATGGTATCCAATGGCAGCACAATTTGAGCCGTACCTTTTCCGTAAGTAGTGCCGCCTACAATAATTGCACGATTATAATCCTGCAATACAGCACTTACAAACTCGCTGGCGCTGGCGCTGGCGCCGTTTATTAAAATCATCAGCGGCCCGTCGTAAATAGTACCGCGGTTAGGATCTTTTAAAAAATGAACCTTACCATCTTTTTCTTTTACCGATGCTACCGGACCTATATCAATAAAAATACCTGCCAGTTGCATAGCTTCCCACATGCTGCCACCGCCATTAAAACGCAGGTCAAGGATAAGCCCGCCAATTGTATCTTTCCGCAGTTTTACAATTTCCTTACTTACATCATTGGCGCAGCCATCATAAGTTATATCCCGGTCATCGGTAACGGATTCATCTTCACGACTGTAAAAACCCGGCAGATTTATATACCCGATATTTTTGTTGCCGTGCAAAACATAACTTTTTACAATTCCTTCTTCGGCATCAATTTTTTCTTTACGCAGTTTTACTGTCTTTAGTTCGCCTGCAGCAGTTCTTACCGTTACTTCCAGTTCGCTTTGATTACTGCCGCCTAATATGTTGTATAGTTCTTCGTCGTCATTCATTTCAGCAATATCTTTTTCTACATTATCGCTTTTTACTTTTACCAGCACATCTCCGGTATGTATTTGCCCGCTGCGCCAGGCACTGCCACCCGGTTGTAAAAAACTAATGGACAGATCGCCTTTATCATTTTCTTCCAGTTCAAAACCGGCACTATATTCTGCTGCACTCATTTCGGTATCAAATTCTTTTTTTTCTTTCATACTCATGTACGACGTATGCGGATCATAACACCAGGTAATGATATTCAGGTAATCTTCCTGCATATTTATTGTAAACTGCTGTGGACTTTGTAACAGGCTTTTGATAAAAGCCTGTTCCTGTTTTTTTGCTTTTTGACGGGCATCTTTTTCAAGCTGTGTAAAATCAGCAGGAGTTGTTTCGCTGATGGGTTTTCCCCCGGCAGTTATCTTATCGGCAATATTTTCCAGCACCCGCCATTTTAAGAATCTTTGCCAGCGCTGTGCAAGTTCAGTTGCTGTTTTTGCATAACCGGTAAAGGGCCAGGTAATATTATCAGGTTTCGAAAAATCAAAAGGCCGGGCCAGTAAAGCTTCCAGCAGACTATCGGTACGTTGTAAAGCAGTTTTGTATAATGCGGTGGATCTGTCGAAAAAACCGGCACCTGCAGTAAACACAGTTTTGCCCAACAGTTCATCATCCAGTTTTGTTTTAAATGGTTCCAGTGCTGCCATTTCTACTGCTGTAAAAACCAGTTTTTCATCATCCAGTTTTTCAATCCATTTATTGAAGAGTACAACCGAAGTTGTATCATTCCATTGTACGGGCAAATAATGATTTTGCTGTAAAAAACGTTGAAGGGTTACCAGTTTCTGCTGATAAACACCTGGTTGCTGTGCATAGCCCTGCAATGAAGTAAATAAAATAAGCAGCTGGATGATCCGTTTCATAAAACCTTTTTGGTAGCGGAATGAACAGCAATTTATAACCTTTATTGTAATTGAAAAAATAACAAAAAGAAGGCTTATTTTAAACCCAGTTCCTTTTCAATCCGCTCAATCTTTTCATCCAGTAATTTTTCGGTGCTATCAAAAGCTGCGGCATCCGTGAGTTTAGCATTCACACTAAAATAAAATTTTATTTTAGGCTCAGTACCACTTGGCCTGGCAGAAATTTTAGTACCATCTGCCAGCACAAACTGCAGCACATTGCTTTTAGGTTGATTGATTGGCCAGCTTTTTCCTGTTTCCAGGTTCTTACCGGTTTGTAATTCATAATCGAGTAACTCAGCAACAGCGGAACCGTCAATATTGAGCGGTGGATTATTTCTATATCCTTCCATCATATCCGCAATTTCTTTTGCCCCGTTCATTCCCTTTTTAGTAACACTTACCAGACTCTCCTTATAAAAACCGTATTGCAGATACAGGTCAATCAGTTTATCAAAAAGGCTGCGGCCTTTATTTTTTTCATAAGCCGCCATCTCACAAAGCAAGGCAACGGCGCTTACTGCATCTTTATCTCTGATCTCATCTCCAATCATCAAACCAAAACTTTCCTCTCCGCCAATAATGTATTTTTCTTTTCCTTCTTTTTCTTTTATCAATGCCGCAATCCATTTAAAACCGGTGAGTACATTATAACAGTTCACGCCGCTTTCTTTTGCAATTACATCAATCATATCGGTGGTAACAATGGTTTTAATAACCATATCGTTTGGTTGTTGCAGTCCCTTTGTTTTACGGGCTTCAATCATATAATTAAAGGCAAGCATGGCAGTTTGATTTCCGTTCATCAGTATCCATTCGCCTTTATGGTTTTTTACGCCAATGCCTACCCTGTCAGCATCCGGATCGGTGCCCAGCAAAATATCGGCATCCAGTTCCTTTGCATGTTTCAAACCAATGCTCATGGTTTCTGTTTCCTCGGGATTAGGATAAATAACGGTGGGGAAATTTCCATCAGGATTGCTTTGCTCTTTTACAATATGTACATTGGTAAACCCGAATTTTTGTAAAGCCTGCGGCACCAGCATAATGCCCGTGCCATGTACAGGAGTGTACACAATTTTCAGGGCATGCTGCGCTGCACATATATCCGGGTAAACCGAAAGACTTTTAACCATGTCCAGGTAAGCCTCATCCATTTCTTTTCCAATGATGATAATATTTTTTTCTCCGCCGGTCCATTTTACATCATCAACCGATGCAATTTTTTCTACCTCTTTAATCACATTCTTATCGTGTGGTGGCACCATTTGTGCGCCATCATCCCAGTAAGCTTTATAACCGTTGTATTCTTTGGGGTTATGTGATGCAGTACAAACCACGCCGCCCTTGCAACCGTTTTTACGGATTGCAAAACTTAGTTCAGGTGTTGGACGCAAAGCCTCAAACAGGTATACTTTAATACCATTAGCTGCAAAAACGTTAGCTGTAATTTCAGCAAAAAAGCGACTGTTATTACGGCAGTCGTGTGCAATAGCCACACTTACATCATCAGTAAAACATTGTTTTAAATAATTGGCATAGCCCTGCGTAGCCATACCCACTGTATATTTATTCATCCGGTTGCTGCCTATGCCCATAATACCACGAAGGCCGCCTGTACCAAATTCCAGGTTCTTGTAAAAAGCATCTTCCAACCCTGCAGGATCGGTTTTCTGCATGTCACGTATTTCATTTTTTACTGACTCATCATAATTTCCACCAAGCCATTTGTCTATCTTTTGCAGAGTTGCTGCTTCCATAATTTTCTGTTTTATATCGTCAAAAATAAATTATTCATACATCATAAAGTAAAATAATTAAATTTGTATATGCATTTCAATGGCATTAAATATTTATCATCCTCTTTTCAAAAAAAATTTTTAAGTGCTCTGATAGTTATGTTTTTTGGATTAAACGTATTTTCTCAAACCAACCAGGTAATAAAAGACACATCCCCTGCTAAACTTAATCCGCTTTTATATGCTTCATTCAAAAAAAATAAAAAAGCAAACCCACTATTGCAGGAATACATAAAACCAACCAAATACGAATTAATGCGTTGGCCAAATTACCCTTTAACCGCGGCTCAGATAGCCGCAAGAGACAGAATAAACCAGCAATCTCCTGCTCACAAAATTGCCAACGAAATTATTGAAAGCTACATCAGCACACTTATATATGGCAAAAAAATAGCTCCTGCTGTAATTCCTAAGTTTTAAATAATTATTCAAACTTTCAGTTTATTTTTTCCGTAAATCTTACCCGATGCAATAACAAGCTGCTGTTATGCGTATTTTTGTTTTTTATGAACCCAACTCCTGTACATAAATCAACATTATTGGCGTCGCACTCTTGTACTCCGAAAACTTTACTGGGCTTTTTTGCCGGTGTTTTATTTTCATTGTCATCTTTTGCACAGGATTCTAAGATTAAGTTTATTCCGCAGGATTTTAAAGCCCATCATGGAGACAGTATTAACTACAAGCAGAAAACTTTCGGAAGTCCTGATAAACCAACAACCCAATTAACCAATAAACAAATAAACCGAAGAGTAAAAATAATTGCCGCCACAAACATAGTTGGTTATGGTGGAGCCATGGCTGCTCTTTACGCAACCTGGTACAAAAATTATCCGCAAAGTAATTTTCATGTGTTTAATGATATGGGAGAATGGAAAGGAATTGATAAAATTGGCCATGCATACAGTGTATATGCCGAAAGCCTGGCCAGTATGGAACTTTGGCGCTGGACGGGCATCAGCCGTAAGAAAAGAATATGGATTGGCGGCTTAAGCGGCCCGGTTTATCATACTGCTATTGAAGTGCTCGACGGATTCAGCTCGGAATGGGGATGGAGCTGGGGAGATATTGGCGCTAACTTTATCGGCAGCGGCATGCTCATTGCACAGGAACTGGCCTGGGATGAACAACGCATTCAGTTTAAATTTTCTTTTCACCGCAAATCATACAACGACCCCACGCTTAATCAACGAAGTGATAAAATTTTTGGAAGCAGTCTGCCCGAACGTTTCTTAAAAGATTATAACGGACAAACTTACTGGCTGAGTGCCAACCTGAAATCGTTTTTTCCAAAAAGTAAATTACCGGCCTGGTTAAATGTTGCGGTTGGTACCGGCGCCGAAGGTATGTTTGGTGCATTTGATAATACCGGCAAAGATGATAATGGTAATATTAATTTTAACCGTACCGATATAAAACGTTACCGGCAATGGTATCTGGCGCCGGATATAGATCTTACCAAAATAAAAACCAATAAAAAGGGTTTGAAGCTGGCTTTTCGTTTATTGAATATTGTAAAAATTCCGATGCCAGCGTTAGAATATTCAAATGGAGGTTTTAAATTTAGAGCAATAGGATTTTAATCCATCCACGCCCCTGTAACTTCTCCTCCATCTACTTCTACTAAAATATGTTCATCCAAAGTAG
>JBATAS010000009.1:0-17822 GCA_049661965.1 Ferruginibacter sp.
TGGTGTGGGTACCGATGGTTATGCACCCATGCCGGTAAATACGCCCATGGGTATTGTAATGCAGCAGGGCAAGGTTTCTATTGATGAAAAACTGCTGAAACAGATTGCTGACGAAACCGGTGGTAAATATTTCAGGGCAAAAGATAATGAAGGACTTGTTGGTATCTATGCAGAGATCAACAGTCTTGAAAAATCAAAAGTTGAAATTTCAACCAGAACACGCTATACTGAAAAATTCTTTCCTTTTGTACTCGTGGCTCTTGCATTACTGATGCTGGAACTGTTTTTAAAGTTTACTGTTTTCCGCAAATTTCCTTAATTAGTGTAATTCATTTTATTTCATGAAATTCGTGTTGATGAATGCAACCGTATATAAAAGTACCGGCAGCTGGTACCAGGTAAAAGATGAAACCGGCAAACAGTTTAATGCCCGTATGCTGGGTAAGTTTAAGATTGATGGACTTACCAGTACCAATCCCATTGCCGTTGGCGACCATGTTGTAATTGGATCTGATACCGAAAGCAGAGATAACGAATCGGAAATTTCCTTCACAATAAAAGAAATAAAAAAACGAAAAAATTATATTACCCGTACCTCACCGGCTAATAAGCACCAGCATCATATCATTGCATCTATTGTAGATCAGTCGTTGTTGTTTGCCACATTGAAAGAGCCGAAAACATCACAGGGTTTTATCGATCGTTTTTTAATTACCTGCGAAGCTTATCATATACCTGCCATCATTGTTTTTAATAAGAGCGACCTCTACCGAAAAAAAGAAGAAGAAAAATTTGCTGCAGTTAAAAATATTTATGAAGCTATCGGTTATAAAGTTTTATCCATGAGTATTGAAAAGGGCGATGGGGTAGAAGCGGTGAAATCTTTGCTAAAGGATAAAGTGACTTTGCTCAGCGGGCATTCGGGTGTGGGTAAATCAACTTTTATAAATGCTGTTTTTCCGGAGCTGAAATTAAAAACACAGGATGTAAGCGGCTGGAGCGGTAAGGGTTTGCATACCACCACTTTTGCTGAAATGTTTGATTTGGCTGCCGGCGGAAAAATAATTGATACTCCGGGTATCAGGGAACTGGGGCTGGTTGATATTTCACGGCAGGAGTTATCGCACTATTTCCCGGAAATGAAGGCTTTGATAAACGATTGCCAGTTTAATAACTGCATGCATTTAAATGAGCCTGCCTGCGCTGTTAAAGCAGCTGTTGAAGAAGGAGACATCCACATGGACAGGTATATAAGCTATTGCAATATTCTGGAAACGATTAATGAAAAAAGTTATTGAAATGGACGACTGACAACAGACGACAGATGATGTGCTACTGTTGTCAGTAGTCGGTGGTCTGTGGTCGTCCTAATAGATCCTGTGCTCTAAAAAGTGAGCAACTTCCATAACTAAATTGTTGTTTTTAGCAATGTTCTTTTTCTGTTGAGGATATATACTCACACCGTTAAAAATATTATAGTGCAGTGTTAAAAATTGTCCACGATACTGAAAATCCCAATCGAGGGTTTCTGCATCATCAATCTGATTAAGGAATTTAACTTTCAAATCTTTTGCCAGGGTATTGGCAATTGCGTAGAATTTTGAAATGCCGCAATTGTCGTCAATCACGGCTTCGGTGCAGCCGTTGCTTGTCTTTAGTTCGTAACACATAGGTAGAGGTTTTATATTAGATATTGGGTAATTAATTTACTTTTCATGTTTTACATAAACCACTTATCTGCCACCTCTCCACTTTGCCTTGCTTGCTTTTTTAGCCGCTTTTTCATCGCCACCTAATAATTTTTCGGCACCTACATTCCGGCCATCAGTAGGGCAACCTACCTTATCTTTTTTTCTGAAAATATTAGTTATAAAACAGCCGCTTAATAAAAAACAGGCTATCGTAAAAACAAAAAGTATTTTTTTCATGTTTTAAAGATAATATTTTATTCTTTACCACTTCTCCACTGCCTTCTTTATGGCGCAGGTTTAAACCATCCACTATACATAACGTAATTATCTGCAATCCGGTTTATCTCTCCGCTTATCATTTCCTGGCTGATGTCTTTTACTTTTTTGGCAGGAACTCCGGCGTAAATACTGCCAGGCTCAATTTTCGTGTTTTCAAGAACTACTGCTCCTGCGGCAATGATGCTGTTACTGCCAACTTCAGCATTATCCATGATTATGGCCCCCATTCCAATCAGCACATTGTCTTGTATAACGCATCCATGTACTATTGCATTGTGTCCAATGCTCACATTATTTCCAATAATGGTACCTGCTTTTTGGTAAGTACAATGAATTACCGCACCATCCTGTACGTTTACCTTATCGCCCATGCGTATAATATTCACATCGCCTCTTAAAACGGCATTAAACCATATGCTGCACTGGTTGCCCATTACCACATCGCCAACAATAGTAGCATTAGGGGCAATAAAACAGTCTTTTCCAAATTTTGGCAACACATCTTTTACAGGAAGAATTACAGGCATACTGATCTGTTTTAGGCGAAAATGAATACTGCTAAAGTAAAACCAATTTTATTAAAAAGGAATTCCAAAAAGTACATACGATTGTAGTTTTTTACTTTGATCGCTGTACATGGCACTTAGCTCAAGCGGGCCAACAGGCGTTTTATATGCAAAGGTGAGTGAATAGCCGCTTAACGCTGATACACTTGATGTACTGTTATTACGGGTTGCAAAATCTTTAACCAGCCCGTTGATACGGCCAAGTATATAAATGTTGTTTACAGGATTATAGCGTAATCCTAATTGCAAAGCCGTAACGCTGGATGAATTTACAGTGCCTTCCTGCAGCCCGGCAAAACGTACCTGGTTTCTGAAACCTCCGTTAATACCGCCAATTAAAAAATTATTAAGCACATTGGGCTTATTGGTAAAATTGAGGCCTGCCTGCAGTTCGGAAAAGAAAGTAAACTTTTTATTGAGGCCCACAAATATTGAACCATCAAAACTAAACCGGGCAAAATTGTCGAAATTTAATGTAGAGGGTATTACCGGTACTCCGTTTTGATATTGAGTGATTCTTGGCTTTTGGTTATATACCTGCCCTAACTCACTGCTGATACGCATTCCTTTAGTTGGATAAAATATCTGGTTGAGGTTGTTGTATTTTAAGTACACATAGCTTTTAAAGTTATTAAAGCTGCCTTTTACTTCTTCAAATGCATTGATTGAAGGACGATAACGGATATATTCAAAAGCAGTACCTAAACCTACAGCCAGTTTACTGTTGCCACTGTTTTGAAAATTAAGATAACCTGTATAATTATTCTGTTTATAAGCTCCGTTAACCTTAAAATTATTGTAAGCATCAAATGACAGGTTATCAAGTTTAAAACCGGTTAAAAAGGCAACATTCTGTATCCGGCCCAGGTATTGAAAATGTTCTGCTTCTAACTGTATATTTTCGCCCAGCGAAACGGAGATCATACTGCGTGAATTGGGTAAGATAAAATCACGGGAAGTAAGGTTGAGATTTACATTAATGCCCCTGAACCTGGTGTAATACAGCCCCGCTTTTACATAGGTGTTGGGATTTTCTTCTACCGTAAAAACAATTTCTGCCGTATCTGCTGCTACCGGTTCAAGCGCATAAGAAATGCTTCCATAGTAACGGGAACCATATGCCCTGCGAATGCTTTTATTGATCTGGGCTCCCGTATAATATTTATTATCGTAAAAGTTCATGAGGTGTATAAAAAAGAGGGCAGTTGTTTTATGCAAACCATATACTTTATATTTTTTTATAAAAACCCGTTTATTAATCTTTTCATTTTGTGCAGCAATGGCAACGGGTTCCAGGGCATTCAGGCTGTCGGCTAATTTTTTAAAAACCGGGTAATATTCTCTACCTTTTTCCAGCCCTGTTTCCATAATTTCTTTAGCACTTCCAAAACTGGCAGTATTGTATTCTTCCAGTGGCATGTGAATATAAATATCAGTTAGCGGTAGCTCCTCTTTAAAATCACCGGCTTCCCTGAAAAATGCCATCTGTAATAAAACATCTACCGGGTTTTTTATCTTATCAATTTTTGCCAGCCCAAGGGTAACATTGCTTCCAATCACAATATCGGCTCCCATTTCTTTTACATTTTTCACCGGAAAATTTCTAACCAACCCGCCATCCACTAATTTTTTGTTATCCCTGGTTACTGCCGAAAAAACCGAAGGAATAGCCATAGTTGCCCGTAACGCTGTTATCAGGTTACCGGTATCCAGCACAACCAGGTCGCCTGTTTCCAGGTCGGTCGCCATACATTTGAAAGGAATTTTAAGCTTATTAAAATCACGGATATTGTAGGCATTAAAAAACAGTTCCGAAAATTTCAGGTTGAGCTCCTGCCCTGTAATTAAACCGGTCTGCAATCTTATTTTATTGTTGATAACGGGCAGCTCAATGGCAAAACGGCTATACTGTTCCTTCTCTTCCATGGAGAGTGTCTGCAACGGCACATTGTTCGAAAACAATATATCAAAATCAATTTCTTTTCTCAGGTTTTCAATATCCCGGCCACTGTACCCATTGGCATACAGTGCGCCTATAATGGCTCCCATACTGGTTCCGGTTATATAATCAATTTTAAGACCGGCACTGTCAATGGCTTTTAAAATACCAACATGCGCCAGTCCTTTAGCTCCGCCACCACTCAGGGTTAGTCCAATTTTAGGGCGGTAATTATTTTCCTGTGCGGCCAGGTTCAGCGATAAAAAAGAAAAACAAAAAAGGGTAAGAAAGATTTTCATTACATGATCTGTTATTAAGTGCTTAGCACAACTATCGTTAAAATTACAAACTACCGGGTTTTTTAGTATCTGCTGAAAGTTAATTATTTCCTGTAAAGCATAATACAATCCAATTGTTACAATTTAAAGGTTTTATTGAGAGATACCTTTATTTTGCAATAATAATTATGAATATGACCAACCGCCAGTTATTTTTAGATCATGTAGGTCAGACTTCCGCAGCTCCGCTTTGTATTGAAATAGCAAAAGCTGAGGGTTGTAAGTTATTTGATGTGCATGGAAATGAATTTATTGATTTGATAGGTGGTATCAGTGTTTGTAATGTAGGGCACCGGCATCCAAAAATAATTGCAGCAATAAAAGAACAACTTGATGATTATTTACACATTATGGTATATGGAGAGTTGGTACAAAGCCCGCAGGTAAAGTATGCTGCTTTACTCACAGCACATTTACCTGCATCATTAAACTCAGTTTTTTATACTGCCTCGGGCAGTGAAGCCACCGAAGGCGCTATGAAACTGGCCAAAAGATATTCAGGCCGTACACAGATCATCTCTTTTAAAAATTCTTATCATGGCAGTACACAAGGCGCATTAAGCGTAATGGGCAGCGAATACTGGCAACAGGCTTTCAGGCCTTTGTTACCCGATATATTGCAGATGAATTATAATTCGTTTGACGATCTTGAAAATATTACCAAACGCACAGCCTGTGTTATTGCTGAAACTATCCAGGCAGAAGCCGGTGTACTGGTTCCGCAAAATGGATGGCTTAAAGCATTGCGTAAAAAATGTGATGAAACCGGAACGTTGTTGATACTGGATGAAATTCAATGTGGCTTTGGCCGCAACGGAACCCTTTGGGCTTTTGAACAGTTTGATGTGGTACCCGATATTTTATTATTGGGCAAAGCCTTGGGTGGTGGTATGCCACTTGGTGCCTTTGTTGCCGATAAAAAAATAATGGATTCTTTTACACATGACCCGGTGTTAGGACATATCAATACGTTTGGCGGCCACCCGGTTTGCTGTTCAGCAGGTTTAGCTGCTTTTAATGTTTTACAGGATGAAAAACTGGTTGAACAGGTTGCTGCAAAAGAAAAACAGTTTCTTTCGGCTTTGCAACATCAAAAGATAAAAGCAGTACGAAGCTGGGGTTTGATGATGGCTGTTGAGTTTGAAAGTTTTGAAATAAGCAAACAGGTAATTGATAAGTTACTTGATACCTCAGCAGGGCAGACAGGTGTTTTTACCGATTGGTTTTTATTTGCTGCAAATTGTCTGCGTATTGTACCACCATTATCCATCAGCGAAGAAGAAATAAAGCTGGCCTGCAAAAAAATTATAGACGTACTTGAAACAGTATAAGTATACCTGCCTTTTGATTTATTCAGGATGATAAACCCTTTCTGCATTTTTATAAACAAGTGCTTTATCCAGCGTCATTGTTTTTGTTTGCTGATGAAGATACATTTCAACCTGGTCATCAAAATGTTTATTGCCAGGCTTTGCACTGGCGCCATACATATTGATGGTTTCAATTTTTGGTAATTTGTCTTTTTCAAAACGAACAAACATAATGAGACCATCACCGCCAATAGATTTTAATTTACCGTTATAATAAGATTCGGTCCATTGCGGCGACAACAGATCCGGAAAACCGCCAAGGGGCCAGTCTTTGCCGCCTCTTACTAATTTTTGAATATCGCCTAATGTTAAATCAGTTGTGCCAAAATTGCTTTGCATGTAATTATGCACATGCCTGAAAGTTTCAACAGCTTCTGCCTGTGTAATTTTGCGGGGTGCCTGCCCGTTTAATTGTTTTTTTAAATGCTCATAAGTTAATAAAAATATAGCAGCGCCTTTATTATCAGCATCGCCACGCCGGTCCCAGTTTTTAAAAGTTGTTATCAGTCCTGCAAAAGCCGGGTAATCAGTTTCTTTTAATAACAACATCGAATCCAGTTTGTAGGGATACTGCATGGCGGCAGGTAATTGTTTATCAAATTTTATCTGCTTGAATTTTTCGTAACTCAGTTTTTCATTTTGCGGAAACAGTTCCAGAAAACGAACGCTGCGGTTAAGATGATATTCTTCCCAGCCATCGGTTTTGGCAAACGAAGGCGCTTTTAAATTATCAGCAGCAGCCGTTGCTAAAAACGATGAATGATTGGTGTTGAATAAAAAGCCGCTTTTTGGATTTATGTATTGCGGTAAATCTTTTTCGGGCCTGAACTGCGTCCATAAAGTTTTTGACGTATTGCCCGGTACGGTTCTTTTCCAGTTATAATTTGAAGCAGCATCTCTTACCGGCATTAATGCATTGTTGATGTAGAAAATAGTATCGTGCCTGTCGGCATACATGATATTAAACATACTCAGCTCCTGACGGTTGAGTGCAGCATAAAATTCAGTAAAGTTTTTTGCCTTGTTCATCTGGTACCATTGGTCCAGTACGCCAATTTTCATATTAGCACCCAGGCGCATGGAGAAAAAGCCCTGGTCGTTTTTCATGGTAGCGCCATACTTACTCCAGTACACTTTTCTTTTTACATTGATGGGTATGCCTTTTATTTTCAACTTGATGGTTTTTACTTCCAGGGTAAGCCATTGCCCGTCAAATTTATACTGCAGCGGATCGGCAGGATTCATTTCTAATTGAAATTCATCAAGCCTGTCGCAAAAATTAACTGTATGTGCCCAGCCCAGGTTTTCATTGGCGCCATGTAAAATACAAGGCCCACCTGCCAGTAAACCGCCGGTGATATTTAAGCCTTCTTCGCTACAGAGATGTGCTTCGT
Source organism: Ferruginibacter sp. (assembly GCA_049661965.1). Classification (GTDB taxonomy): domain Bacteria; phylum Bacteroidota; class Bacteroidia; order Chitinophagales; family Chitinophagaceae; genus Ferruginibacter. Next base: position 7,578 of record JBATAS010000009.1, read on the forward strand.
AAAATGCCTGTGGGCCTGTATTTGGCTGGTGTGCATTGATCAACAGGAAGGCTTCGCCGGTTGTAGTTTTTGCAGGGCTGATAGCTGCCGAGTTACTGCCTTTTTTGTTCAGCTCCGGCGCCTCCCATTCGCTGTTGTTAAATATTCTGAAGAGCGCCTGGTCGGCGCCATTAAAAATGGTTAAGGCAAAAACAGATGATGAAATATATTCTTTAACCGTTACCGGAAATATTTTTTTATGGAGTATTTCATCCGGATGTTTTACAGCATAATCATTAAGCCCTTGTACATAACCATCAATCAGTTTTAAAAATGCAGGCGTAAGGGTGTTCCATTTTTCTTCGGTTATTTCCCGGCAGCGAAACAAGGCAAAAGCATAATCACCGGCTGCGCCTTTTTTGCCCTGCACCCGGGCCATCAGGTTTTTGGCAGGCAGTATTACTTCCTGCATACTTTTAAAATCGTCTTCGGCCTGGGCCCAAGCCAGGCCGTAAGCCACTTCGGCATCAGTTTTGGCAAAAATATGAGGCACACCAAAAGAATCCCGTACAATATCAATATTGGTGGGGTTGATGATGGTTTGGGAAAAGCTGATTTTGAAAAATAAGGTTAGGGAAAAAAGCGTTATAAATCTTTTCATTTGCGTTATTCAATATTTTAATAGCGATTATTTTATTAGCTATTAAAGATATGTTGTAAATGTTTGTCCTGAATCAAAATCAGGCATAAACTATAGCAGAGAAGTTTCATAAAGTTAAACACTCCGGCAAAAAATAATTTGCATAAATCAAAATCAAATGTTTACTTTGTAATTCAAAGTGCTTTTTATATGGACAATCAGCAACAATCCCTCGAAGATCTGCAACACATTAAAAAGATGATGGAACGCAGCAGCCGTTTTATCAGCCTGAGTGGTTTAAGTGGTATAGCCGCCGGTATTTGTGCATTGGCGGGTGCCTGGTTTGCCAGCCGTGAAATTCATTGCTGGGTAAAAGGCGATTGCCAGTTAGGCCTGCTTATCAACTCGGCCGGCGATGCATTGATCAACAGTCTTTTCTGGATTGCCACCCTCACCTTTATTGCAGCATTTACACTTGCTTTTATTTTTACGTATCTGCGTAGCAAAAAAAACGGAACGCCTATGTGGGGTACAACTACACAACGTTTGTTGTGGAATACTTTTGTGCCGGTTGCTGTTGGTGGTATTTTTTTAATACGCATGATGCAGATGGGGGAGTTTCAACTGGTAGCGCCGGGCTGCCTTATTTTTTATGGCCTTGCGCTGGTAAATGCCAGTAAATACACACTTGGTGAAGTAAGGTACCTGGGTTACGGGCAAATTGTACTGGGCCTGTTTAATTTGTGGTGGCTGGGTTATGGTTTGCAGTTTTGGGCCATGGGTTTTGGAATTTTGCATATTGTATATGGTACTATGATGTGGTGGAAGTACGAAAGGAAATAAATTTTAGCTGAATGAAGAACCCGATAGAAAATCTCAATAAAATTTTTGACAGCCGTATACGCCTGGGCATCATGAGTGCCCTGGTGGTTAACGATGCGGTTAGCTTTAATGAATTGAAAGAACTGTTGGATATTACAGATGGTAACCTGGCCAGCCATTTAAAAACACTTGAGGAGAGCGGCTTTGTGAAATTTCAGAAAGGCTTTATTGGCCGCAAAACAAACACAACCTATTCCATAACCAAAACCGGTGAAAAAGAGTTTAAGCTGCACCTGGATGCATTGACAAAAATGATAGGATCGGTAAAATAAATTTTTTTGTACATTCACTTTGAAATACAAAGTACTTTTAAATTATGAGTAAATATTTAAAAATAACAGGAATCTTTTTAGGGATATGGTTTATTGCATCGCTTTTAAATGGTTTGTTAAGCGGTATTGCCATTGCTGTTTTTGAAAACGGGCAATTATACTATGGATCAGGTACGGTGGCTTTATCGCTGATTTTTTCTTTCCTGTTCAGTGTGCCCATAGTAGGGCTGGTATGGTTTGTTGCTGTTTGTGCACTGCTGGCCGAGAAGAAAGGAGATGCACTGTTTCAGTTTATTTTGGGCACCGCATTTCTTTGCGCCATTGCCGGGGCTGTATTTTTCATTACAACAATAGGTACAGATTTTAAAGACGCCAGGTATATTGCCGGTCTTTGCATCATCATTTCGGCACTAACTGCTGTTTTATTTTTCCGTAAACAAATTAAAGCCAATGGATAATATGTATTTGATATTGAAAAAACTGCGGAGCAAAGCATTGGTTTTTTTAACACACAATATGGCTTTGCCTGTTTTGCGTTTTATCCGTAAACCAAAACTATTTCCTTACACAGCAGCCGAGCTAAAGAATTTCAAAACAGGCACGCTGGGTTTTGATCTGATACATTTTCTGGAAACAAAAAATCTCAAACTTTTACCTCATTATGCCAAACACGACATTAAACATATTCTGCTGCAATACGATACTACTGATGAAGGCGAGGTTTGTCTGCAATGTTTTATGTTGGGTAACGGACATATTTCTTTTCCGGTGGCAGCCACAGTTTTGTTTGGTTTTGTAACCATGCCTGAGTACTGGAGAAAATTTGCTGTTGCTTTCAAAAGAGGTAAAAACAGTATCGCTATAAAGCACTGGGAATGGTTTGCCATTTTACAGGAACCAACTGAATCACTTATTCATAAAATCAATCATCATGCAAAAAATTAGTTTTTTAATAATTGCTTATTGCTATTGCATTCAACTATTCTTTATTCAACATATAAAAAGGTAAACATGAAAACAGCAACACTTAAATTATCATTACTCTTTGCAGGCGCTGTCCTGTTTAACATTGTTTTCTGGCAGGAAAAGATGGCCATTAATGCCCTGCTCTTCGACGCTTTTATTTTATTGTCCGTTTTTAATCTGTACCCGGCTGCTTTTACCAAACCTGCCATGAAGTGGTTGTTGCTGGCTCATGCCATAACCCTGGCAACGCTTATCATACACAATACAGTGCTCAGCAAGCTGGCATTTAGCACTACACTTTTATTGCTGGTTGTGTTTATACAATTTCTGCATCGCTCGGTTTGGTATGCGGCAGCGTCGGCAGTAGGTAATTATGTATTGTTTGTGTTTTCATTTCTGGAAGATATACGTTTGGTTAAAAGCGGAGGCATTCAGGTAACAGGGTTAAAAAAATTCTTTCGCTTTTTGATCATCCCATTAATGATTGCAGCAGTATTTTTTATTATCTACTCTTTTTCAAATACTGTTTTTCAGGATGTGGTAAACAGTATGGGCATTGCTCTGGAAAGGTTTTTCAGCCGGTTTTTTGAATGGTTTAACTGGCAGCGCTTTGGATTTTTATTGCTGGGTTTATTTATAACCGGTGGGCTGCTGTTGAAAATGCGGAGCAACTATTTTTCAGAAAAGGAATTTAAAAAACAGAATAATCTAATCCGTACAAAGCATGACTTGATGAACTGGAAAAAGAGCGCTTTTTTTGATATGCTTACCTTATTTATGGGGCGTTTTGCAAATGGTGTGATGGCGTTGCGTAATGAGAACACGGTTGGCATTATAAGCCTGGTAATGCTTAACGTACTGTTGCTTTTTATTAACAGCATTGATATAGCGTATGTATGGTTTGGCTTTAATTATACCGCCAATCTTAATCTGAAAGATTATGTGCATGAAGGTGCAGGTATGTTGATATTTTCGATAGTACTGGCGATGGCGGTCTTGTTATTTTTCTTCAGGGGTAACCTTAACTTTTATAAAAAGAATAAATGGCTGCGTTACGGCGCCTATGGCTGGATATTTCAAAATGCCATATTGGTTGTTTCTGTTTTACTCAGAGATTATTATTATATAGAACACATGGGCCTTGCTTACAAACGAATTGGTGTGTTGGTGTTTTTAGTGATGGTTTTATTTGGGTTGATTACCGTGTTTATTAAAATTCAGCAACGTAAAACGGGTTATTATTTATGGCGGGTTAATGGCTGGTTTGCTGTTGTACTGCTGGTTGCGGCTTCCTGCATTCATTGGGACGAAACAATGGCAAAGTATAACCTGGCTCATAAAGAAACCATTCCGCTGGATGTGAAATTTTTATTATCACTTTCAGATAAAACACTTCCGTTAATAGAAAAGAATAAAAAAGTACTGACAGAAAAAACAGCTGTTGTACACGGCGAAGGAGAATATTTATACCGTTCAGGTATGTCTCCTTTGGAATTGTTTGAAATGCGCAAGCAGGATTTTTTTGAGGAACAGAAAAAATATTCCTGGTTATCGTGGAATGGAGCTGATAATTTTGTAAAGCAGCAATTGCTGAAAAATAATATCACCTCATCTTTAAACAAATAAAAAGATCCCACGAAGGCACTAAGAACACAAAGTAAACTCTTTGCAAGCTTAGTGCCTTCGTGGGAAACATTAATTTTTAAAAATCCAGCCCCAAAGCCAGGTATAAAACAGGAGCTCCTTTAAAGAAACCATTCATTGGCCAGCCTGCATCAAACTTTATAAAATAGCCCAGCAGGGTACTTCGGGCACCAAAACCATAGCCACCGGCAAAGGGACCAAGGCCGCCGGCTTTTATTTTTACCTGCAGCGGTTGCTGGCCATATATCACTTCGGGGCGCTTTATTTTTCCGTAAGTGCCATTCCAGGCCGTACCCAAATCGATAAACTGAACAATCTGAAAATTATTTAAGAAAGAATTATTAATGGTAGTATTAAAAAAAGTTGACACAACCGGTAACCTGAACTCGCTGTTTATTACAACAGCATTATTACCATTGGCCACATTTTGAATATATCCACGCATGTTTACAGCCAGGCTTTGAAAAGCATAAGACTGATCGTTTGCCGGTTGATTACTGCTGTTAAAATATCTTTCTTTAATCAGCAGGTTTGTGTTCCGGTCGTATTTCTCATTATCGCCAAACATCATCCAGCCATCAACGCCACCCAGGTAGTAAATCATTTTTTGATTGCCCCAGCTAAAATCGCCGGCGGCCCTGCCAGCCCAGATAAAGTTGCGGAGTATGGGATAATAGTAGCGGGCATCAAAACCAACATTAAATGTGTTAGGCCCGTCGGCAAACTGCACTTTATTGATCTGCCTGTTCCAATCAATAAAAAATTTGTAGCGCAAACCATTCCAGATATTCATGGTTGGGTTTAAGCTGTTATCATAAACATATTCCAGGTGCGTTACGGAGTACAGTGTTTTTTCATCGGGTTGTACCAGGAAAGCAGGGTTAAGCGCTGAATAGACAAATTTATCAGATCGTACACCGGTTGAAAAGCGAATGCTCTTGCTTACATCAAAAGGATAAGAAACATTGCCCTGGTATAAATTAGTAAAATAGCGGCCTACTGTATTTCCAAACTCATCACTGGCCTGTTGTACATTACGGTAATAGGTTACACCCCAGTCAATCCTTCGTTTATAATTCTGGTAACTCATCAGCCATTCGTTATCTTTTAAGTTTAACCCGAATTTAAATCCGCCGGTTATTTTTATATCTTCCAGTAATTCGCTGGTGCCTAACCTGATAAGGCCGTTTAATACCGAACCAGAATTAAGCCTGATGGGACCTGCACCACCTCCATAGGGTTGATAGCGGTTAATGAGTACACCGGAATTAAAACCTGCCGAGCCATAATCAACCGAAAACTTAGGTGGCTTATACCTGTATTTTTTTATTGTTTTTAAAACATCGTATTTAGCTGATGAAGATGGCAGACTTACTGCAATTTCTGCAGTACTGTCTTTTTTCTCATTAGCAAATTCAGTTTGAAAGAAATCATCAGATTTTTTAGCCGAGTCGGCCCTGGCTAAAAATTTATTTATGGCCACAGTATCTTTATACTCACCCATCAGTTTTTTCTGGTATTCGGTTGGTTGTGCTGTTATATTACGGCGGCGTAAAACGTTTTCATCAATTTTGAGTTTGTACAATATTTTTTCATCGCTTTGGCGGGTAACTTCACTAACCTGGTTGTTATCGCCGGCAATACGGGTTTCGCCAAGTGTGCTTTGGTAATTGGTTAGCGGAAATGTATAGGCCGAATCACGTGAAATGGAAACAACGGCAACTGAATCAACATCAGTTTTCTTATAAACAACCAATGCACTATCCACTTCTTTGGCAGATGGGTTACGCAGAATTAAATCGTTAATTAATACCAGGGTATCGAGCCCTTCTTTTTGCGTGGTAAAAAAACCGGCGTAGCGGTTGCCTATTCCGTTCTCATCGCTTACAAACGTAAAATGGTTTTCGTTGTACTGCATTGGGTAGCGGGCATTGCCGTATTTAAGATCAGATAACTGGGTTATCTGGTTAAGCTCGGGCTTGTCACCAAAATTGGTGATTAAAAATACATTGTAGCGATGATCGCTGGGTAAAATAGTATCCCCGCTTTTTGCAGCCGGATTGGGGCGGTTACTGCTGAAAATAATTCCTGTTTTATTGGGAAATGCCACAAAAGATGCATCAAGATCATCGTACACATCATTGGTGATCTGTTTTACTTTTTCATTTTGCAATTCAAGCGTATAAATATCGGTATGTCCGTTTTTAACAGCCGTTAATAAAAGCGTATTGCTGTTAAGCATATACTTCATATCCTGCACCTGGTCAAACTGTTTGGTAAGGTCAATTTTGTATTGTTTGAATCGGGTTATAATATCGTACACAAATAAATTCAACTTACCTTCTTTAACATACAGCACCGAAATCCTTGTTCCCTTGGGGTCCCAGGCCATCATAGGGTAGTTGGGGTTCATTTCGTTTTTATAACTGCGTACGCCGTATTTCAGTAAAGTTTTGTTTTCAAAATCATCATTGTAAATTACCCGGATGATCCCTTTCTTAAACTGGGTAACCACATAAGAATTGTTACGCTTATTAGGGTTCACATTAAAGCGTACATAGTCCAGCCGGCTGTTTATATCAAACCCATCTACATAACTTCCCTTGGGGTAGGGTTTTCTTTTAGATATGTCCTTATAATATTTTTCATCCTGGTACTCCATAAATTCGGCAAGCACAGCTTTAAACTTCTTTTTACAAACCTGCATACAGGCTTTGTTTAAATTTTTATACAGCGTAGCCAGGTACAGCAGGTAAGTAACATTTTCTTTTTTGTACCGCTCCTCAATAAAATACCAGAAAGCATGCCCGGCAATTTGTGGTTTGGCAAAAGCAAACCTGGTAAACTTGTTGTAATTACCGCTCAGTATTTCACTTTTCAATTCGTCATCCAGTTCGGTACTCCAGTTTTGTGCCAGGTAGTTTATATAACCATCGGTAAGCCATTTGGGTAAATCAAGCAATGCCTGGTTGCCAGCTATTTCGCCAATATCATCACCAAACAAACGGTTTTCGGTCAGTATCTGGGCAATGCCTTTACGAACCTGTAATCTCAGTTTTTGATGATCGGCTTCAAAGTAAACCACCACCTTATTATTTACCAGCTTGGTGCCACCGTTGTTTTGCCAGTCTATCCCTAAACCAATATTGCTTTGCTGCATATCGGCGTATTCATTATATAAAATGATATTGGCCCTGCGTTGCAGGCTGTATTCGGCAGCTACTTCCATTTGAGACAATTCCTTTTCGGCGCTTTGTGCAATAAATTTGGCAAGCTCTTCACCGTTTTGGTAATAGTAAATATTAAAATTTTTACTTTGATAGTAATTCCATTTGAATTTTTTGAACTGAACCCTGTTTTTTCCAAACTCAACAGCATTTACCTGTGCATTAGCAATAGCCGCACTTATAATAATGAAAAAGGAAATTAGAGATATTCTGCTGAACTTTGCCATACGTAAAAATTGATATTGAGTATTAAAATTACTTTATTCGGAGTAATCATTAAAAAACAATTTAACTGCCTTTATGTTAAAAATAAAATCCTTTGTTTTCAGTCCTATACAGGAAAATACGTATTTACTGTATAATGAGTTTAATGAATGCCTGTTAATAGACCCCGGTTGCTACTTTCCCGAAGAACAGGATGAGCTGAAAGGCTTTATTACACAGAGTAAGTTGAAGCCTGTAATGCTGCTTAATACCCATTGCCACCTCGATCATGTTTTCGGGAACAAATTTGCAGCCGAAAGCTGGGGATTAACCCTGCAGCTCCATAAGAAAGAGAAAGCATTGCTGAATTATGCCCCCACATCGGGCTTGATGTATAATTTGCCTTTTGACAACTATACAGGGGGGTATATTTATTTACAGGAAGGCGATACTGTTAAACTTGGCGATGATGAACTGAAAGTAATTGAAGCACCCGGCCATTCGCCAGGGCACATCTGCTTTTATTGTGCCAAACAGCATTTTATTATTAGTGGCGATGTATTGTTTAACCGCAGTATTGGCCGTACCGATTTACCGGGAGGAGACCATCAAACTCTGTTAAACAGTATACGTGAAAAATTATTTGTATTGCCTGAAGAAACAAAAGTGTACAGCGGGCATGGGCCGGAAACTACGATTGCTGAAGAAAAAAAGCATAATCCTTTTTTAAATTGAGTCGAAGACTCAAAACTGTTATATACAGGAACGATGAAACGAATTTCATTCTTAAAAATTATTTGAGTATTTTACCGTAAAAGTTTTACGAAACGCTGTTTATTTAGTACGTTAAATTAAATATTATGAAATCTGTTAAGTTTTTTACTCCCTTGTTGCTGTTGCTGGCATTTTGCTTTATATGTCCTGTTGATGCGGATGCTCAAAGAGGAATTATAAAGCGAAAAATAAAGCAGGACATGGAAAAAAAATATGCTGATTCGCAAAGAGTTAAGGGTAAGACAGAGTTAGAGAAAATTACTTATGAAAATGACAAACGTTATAAAGACCCTACCAATAAAGTACAGGCCACTATTTCATTTGAAGATAAAGAGCTTAATAAAAAAGGCGATGTTAAAAAAACGGTAGTACAAAAAATTGTTTTTGGTAAAATCGGCGAATGTATTGTGATAAATGAAGGTGACAAAGATGAATCGTGGATGATTTACAATTATGCCGACAAAGCTAATTATGTGGTAAACGTAAAACAAAAAACAGCTATGAAGATGCCGTTGGTTAATATGCAGAAAATGGCTGAAGCCAGCGCTAAAAAAGATGCTGAAAAAAATGTAACGGGCAAAAACAGTTCGTGGAAAGCAACCGGCGAAAAACAAAATATTAACGGCTACAATTGTACAAAATATATTTATACGTATAACGACAACCGGAACTATTCCAGCATGGATGTGTGGATGAGTACAGAGCTGAGTTTGAACCTGGGTGATAATTATATGTTTGGTGCCAGGTTAAATGCCTATAAATTTCCGGCCAATCCGCAATACAAGGAAATGGCAAATGGTTTTATCATACGGTCGGTTTTATATGATAAAAAGGGCAATGCGGTATCGCAGCGTGATTTAAAAGAATTTAAAAAATCGGCAGATGAGCAATACTTTGATATGAGTAAGTATAAGGTAACTGATGTATTGGGCTTTCTCTAAGTTCTATTCTGGCATAACTCAATCAAAACGCCATTAGTTCCTTTGGGGTGCAAAAAGCAAACCAGTTTGTTATCTGCTCCCTGCTTGGGTTCTTCGTTCAGTAAAACAAAGCCTTCGCCTTGCAGGCGTTTCATTTCGGCATTAATATCGGTAACATCAAAAGCAATATGGTGCAGGCCTTCGCCTTTGCGTTCAATAAATTTTGCTATTACGCCATCGGGGTCGGTGCCTTCTAAAAGTTCAATCTTGGTTTCGCCTTTTTTGAAAAAGGCTGTATTTACTTTTTCCGATTCTACCATTTCTGTCTTATAACACTGACTATTCAGCAGTTTTTCAAACAAAGGAATGGATATTGCGAGTTCTTTTACAGCGATGCCGATATGCTCAACTTTTTGCATTAATTAAAAAATTAGTATAATATAGTTTACGATTTCGGTAAAATAGGTGTTAATCAGCTCACCGGACTGCTAAAGTAGAACCTTTTGCAGTAAATTTGCACTATTAAGAACAGAAACTAAACAGATTGATTTTATGTTGAAATTGCCTATTTATTTAGATAATAACGCTACCACACCCATGGATCCAAGGGTGCTGGAAGCCATGACCCCATATTTTTTGGAACATTTTGGAAATTCTGCCAGCCGTAATCATCCTTTTGGCTGGGAAGCTGAAGAGGCTGTAGATTATGCCCGTGAGCAGGTTGCAAAGCTGATTGG
>JBATAS010000010.1:0-13386 GCA_049661965.1 Ferruginibacter sp.
ACAATATGCTGGAGATGAAAACTGTTTTCAGTGATGATAAAGATAAAGTACCCGCCCTCTTTAAACTGATCTGTTATCTGGGTAATCGTTCTACGGTAGTATTCTGTAATCACCGGGACTCTGTGGAACGCACCAGCAATATGCTGAAAGAAATGGGCATACTGAATGTATTTTATCATGGAGGCATGGAGCAGCAGGAAAGAGACAGTGCGTTGTGCAAATTCCGCAACGGCACCAGTAATGTTTTGGTAACAACTGATCTTGCTTCAAGAGGCCTGGATATTCCAAACATCCGCTACATTGTACATTTTCATTTACCAAATACTGAAGATGCATTTACACACCGCAATGGCCGCACTGCCCGTATGGATGCCAGCGGCACCGCTATTTTAATTTTATCAGCCGAAGAAAAATTACCGGAATATATTGGTGAAGTTGAAAATATTGAATTAAACGGCGATTATGAAATTCCGGAAAAACCGAAATGGAGTACGCTTTTCATCGCCGCAGGCAAAAAGGACAAAGTGAACAAGATTGATATTGTTGGCTTCCTTTCTAAAAAGGGTCAATTAAAAAAAGAAGATATCGGTATTATTGAAGTGAAAGATTTTTTCAGCTTTGTGGCAGTGCGTAAAGTTAAAGTTGGGCACGTGCTTGAACTGATAAAGAATGAGAAGATAAAAAATAAAAAAGTTAAGATTGAGATTGCAAGATAAGAACATAGACTGATCAGTAATCTGTCATATTTACACCTTAATCGTTTTCAACAAAACCAATGACAACCTTTATCTTGCTTTTTTAATTCCAAAATAATAAACCCAGGCAATAAAAAATAACTGCAGCGGTATCCTGAACCAAAGGTAATTAACACCCGGACCATCGTAGGCAGCCATTTTAATATTTACATGATGAATGGCTGCATAAATATTTGCAGGCAATATCATGATAAAGAAAAGAATCAGCAGCCAGGATGTTATTCTCTGGGAACGAAGAAACATTAAACCTGTGGCGGCAACAATTTCTATGATACCTGTTAAATAGACCAGTTCTTTTTCAAAGGAAAAAAATTCGGGAATCATCAGTGCCATCCCTTCCGGGAATAAAAAATGACCGATTGCTGTAAACAGCAGCATCACACTCATGGCCATTCTCCCTGAAAATGCCGGCATCCATCTCTGTTTAATAAACTTTGCAATTAATGCAGTAAGTGTAAAAATTACCAATAAAACAACCAAAGGTTCCATATCTGCTTTTGAATTGAAATAATAAGTAAAATTTGAAAATAACAAAGTGAAAAACAAACGAAGGCTGAACCGGTTGTTTTAACGACAGAATCAATTGCAGATTGAACTAAATGAAACGTATTTTATCATACAGCGATATGAAGTATCTCATTAAAGACTGACAAGATGCAATGAAACTACTTCTTTTGAATCAGAAAGGGTTACTCCATTTAGCGTCTGTATAAACTGCATTACCCGACAAAGTTTTTAAAAAAGCTATTAGCCCGTTAATTTCCCCGGCATTAAAATTTAGCTGTTGCCCGTTGCCGCCCGGTGTAAGCCGGGGATCAAGATTTGAGTTGCCGGGGGCAATATTTATTGCGCCGTAATGTCCTATGGCTGTTTGAAGATCAGGCAAATTACCGGTATGCATCAACGGGCCATTTTCTATGCCGGCAGCGTTTGTTACATTTCTTAAACTTGGCGTCCTGGTTACCGTTATGTCAATTCCTGTTCCGGCTATTTTTCCAATAATACCGTTATTTTTTGAGTTGGGGTCGATATCAAATTCAGGCGCATTATGGCAGGCATTGCATCCTGCACCACCACCTGTCCTTACTCCTGCTCCGTTAAAAACAGGCGCAGCAAGAAAAACCTGTTTGCCCTGGTTTTCCTGGGCAGTGAAATTAGGAAACGGTGCACCATCGTTTGGTACCAATGCCCTGCCTGCATCAAATTTACTGTCGAAGGATTGAATGCTTCTTACAAATTGTGCCAGGCATTCCTGCATGCGGGCTTCAGTAACATTGATATCGCCATATACAAATTTAAAAAGCTCGTTATAGAATCCAATGGCCTGAAGTTTAGTAAGTAGGTTGGCTATTCCGGGTCTTCCGCTCTGTCCGCTAAAGCCCATTTCGGCATGATCTTTTACCGGGGTGGTTGTCTGTATCTCAAGGCTGGCAGCCCTTTCATCCCAAAAGAATTTATTTTCTGCTCCAAACCGGGCATTCACTAAACGCATGGAATGTCTTGCTGTAATTCCTCCGGCAACACCTTTGCTGGCAATAGCAGTATCTCCAAAAGCAAACTGCTGCTTATGGCAGCTGCCACAGGATATACTATTATCAATACTTAAATTCTTATCGTAAAACAAAACACGGCCAAGTGTTGCTTTGGCATTGGTAATATTATTACCGCCGGTATTGTCTTTATTAATGTATGCGGGCCTGGGCTGGTTAGCATAATTGGCAAGATTAGCAGGGTCAATATTAGTACCGAATGTAGCTTTAATAGCAGCATAAGGATCAACCACTACAGGAGAACCAATAGTGTCTTCATTTTTTGAACAACTGACTGCAACTATCAGTAAGCAGAAAATTGTTCCAAAAAAGCTTTGAACTTTCGTCATGGTAAGGTTTTATTGATTTTGAGCAGCATATAGACAAATGTTATTTACAATGGTTTAACCGGACTGCAAATAAATTAGGTGTATTACCCGCTTTCTCTTTACTGGTCTGTTTAAAACGGGTTTGATGTTAAAATATTATACGCTTTAAAGTTGGGTTTCCTTCGGCAGGCAGGGTTAATTTTTAAAAGTATTAATAAATGCTGTTACAGACGCCTTGAATCTTTCGGCTTCGTTAAACATAAATTCATGTTCAATAGGGATTACATAAATTGGAAAATCTTTCAATTCAGTTTCAAATTTCTCAAGTCTTACAGCATCTTTTTCTGTAGTTAGCACAATCTTATGGGGCGAAGTTATTTTTTCAAACTGCTGTTTTATATCTTTCAGGTCGTTGCTGTGAAAAATATGGTGATCGGCATAGCGCAGCATATCGTAGGAATCTGCATGTTTTTCAAGGTATGATTTTAACGGCGCCGGTTTTGCAATGCCGCAGACCAATAATATTCCGCAATCGGCACTTATTTCAATTGCTTTTTTTGTAAAAAGATGATAAGATTTGCCGTAAACGATGGTTGTAAAATAAACAGATTGATTGGCCCTGGGTTTAATTTCTGCAATGATGGAATTCTTTTCAGTTTCAGACAGGTTGTCTTTGCATTTGGTTACAATAATGATATCTGCCCTTTTAGCGCTGCTTCTTACGTCACGCAGATCACCTGCCGGTAAGATAAAATCACGGGTATATAAATTATTACAATCAGTAAGTACGATATTGAGCCCTGCACTTATCTGCCGGTGCTGAAAAGCATCATCAAGAATGATCAGTTCTGTTTCCGGCCGTTCATGCAGCAGTTGCGGTATGGCCACCACCCTTTCTTCCCCAACAGCAATCGTAACATCCGGAAACTTTTCGTGAAACTGCATCGGCTCATCTCCTATCTCCAGTGCGGTTGTATCTTCATCGGCAATAGCAAAGCCAACCGTTTTTCTTTTATAACCACGGCTTAATGTAGCCATATTATAATTATTTTTTAAAAGCCTGATCAGGTATTCCGTCATAGGTGTTTTGCCGGTGCCGCCTGTTGCCAGGTTACCTACACAAATGATGGGGAAATTAAAAGAAGCTGATTTTAAAATATTTTTATCGTACAGCTTATTCCGTAGCCAGATAATGCTGCCATAAATCCAGGAGAGGGGCAAAAAAAGATATCTGAAGCTCTTTAGTAACATTCGGTTTAGTTGAAGATTGAAGGTTGATAGTTGAATCTATAGGCTCTGTTCTAAACTTTCAACCATTAACTATTAATAAAGATAGAAAAGATAGTTGTGCCATAATTCCTTTCTGTTTTGTAATGTTCAAATTTCTTATAATCGTTTCGTGGTGTATGTTCCAGTACAAACCAGCCTCCGGGTTTCAACAGTTTAAATTCAAAAACTTTCAGCGGCAGGTCATCAATTGTTGTTAATGCATAAGGTGGCCCTGCAAAAATAAAATCGTATTGCTGGTTGCTGCTTTCAATAAAACGGAATACATCGGACTTTACCACATTAAAATTTTTAAACTCCAGTTCCGCAGATGTTTTCTTAATAAAATCATACATCTTGTTATCCTTTTCCACAATGGTAATATCCGGAGCTCCCCTGCTGGCCAGTTCGTAACTGATGCAGCCTGTACCGCCAAACAGGTCAAGCACTTTCAATTTATCCAGTTCTAAATTATTCTGCAGAATATTAAATAAACCCTCTTTGGCAATATCAGTTGTAGGCCTGGTGTATGGCATCTTACCGGGCGGATGAATTTTCCGGCCTCCGTGTATGCCACTGATTATACGCATGATGCCAGGTGAAATAAATGACTGAAAAAATGAGCTGGATATTCCTGTAAAGCATCATCATATTCAAAACCTTCGGGAAGTTTTTCAAATTCAATATTTAAAAAGTATTTATAAACAGCAGCATACAATCCCGAATTGGCGTCAATCATCCCGTTGATATGCAATGTTACCGAATCTGCTGCTACATCAAATCCTTTGCAAACATTCAGCAGGTGAAACACACAATCATCCGGATTACTGTACTCAAAATTCTGAACCACCTGCAGCTTCCCTTCCCTGCATAACATAATAGTTATGCTGTGGTTATAAAAAACGGTATACAGGTTATTGCCTTCAGCAATATCGTGGTTTACCAGTGTAGAAAATAAATGTGTTTGTGTAGCAACCGGCAAACCGGTTGAAAAGATATCAATTACCTCTTCAGGAATCCGGTAAACATTATGCAGATTATGTTTAAATAAAAAGTCTGAGCGGATGACTCCTTTTTTTGCATCGCCAAAAACAAGGTTCAGCATATTGGCATTGCGGTCGGTATTCATCAGTTCGGCAGGCACTAATATGCTTTCTGCAAATGACCAGAAAATATGTGTTTTGCTGAATTTTTGGTGCAGCAGGTTTTCGGATTTAAATATAGTGGTAAGCTTTTCAACAAATTCAATTTCGTTTAACCCGGCAGGAAATGAATACATCACAAGTGCACAAAAATAATTATTACTATCGAGTACAGCCAGTGAAATACCCATTGGGCCTGCTTCTGCAAATAATTGCGAAGTTTCAAAATCTATAGTTACTGCCTGTATGTTAAAAGATGGTATCACATGTTGCATTTCAAGTGGCAAAATAAGATATTTTTGCTGACTTTATGGACAGCACGGCTATAACAAAAGATTTAAAAGTGGAAGTTAGCAATAAACAGATACTGTCTATTGCGTTACCCATCACACTGGCGATACTTATTCCGCAAATCAATATGCTTACCAATAGCATCTTCCTCGGTGATTTGAGTACCGAGGCATTGGGTAATGCAGGTATCACAGGAGTATTCTATTTAATTTTTGCAGTAGCGGGCAATGGTTTAAATAATGCGTTGCAGACTGTTTTTTCAAGATATGCCGGAAGCGGTGATCATGCTGCATTTAAAACAATCCTGTCGCAGGGTATCAGAATATGTTTGCAATTTGCTGTGGCAGGTATATTAATCACCTGGTTTATTGCACCATTGATACTGGAACCTGTTGCCGATGCAAAGTCCTATGCATTACAGATAAGTTTTTTAAAGATCAGGATATTGGGTCTTCCCTTTTTGTTTTTATTTCAGATGGGAAATGCTTTTTTGGTTTCAACACTCAACAGCCGGTATTTAATGATTGCATTTGCATTTGAAGCTGGCATTAATATTATTCTGGATTTTTTATTGATTAAAGGACGATATGGTTTCCCTGCGATGGGCTTTAACGGCGCTGCTGTCGCTTCTGTAATTGCTGAGATTGCAGGTTTTATTGTTATTCTTATTGTGTTATACCGCACCGGCCTAAGAAAACAATACAGCTTGCTGAAATCATTTGTTTATGATAAAGTAATTACCAAAAAAATAATCAACATTTCTGTTCCGCTGATGTTGCAGTATGTACTGAGTGTTACAACCTGGCTTGTGTTTTTTATGCTGATAGAAAGTCTGCACAATGACATTTATAAAGCCATCAGCAATACCATGCGTAATGTTTTTGGCCTGGCCGGGATTTTTGTGTGGGCATTTGCCAGTACAAGCAATGTTATGGTAAGTAATTTAATGGGACAACAAAAAGAGGAACTGGTTTTAACCGCCATCAATAAGATCGTAAAGCTTTGTATGATCCTTTGTGTTTTCATTTGCCTGGTTGTTAATATTTTTCCCGGTCCATTTTTCAGCATCTTTGGCCAGGGCGAAGATTTTGTGCAACAAGGAATCCCTGTTCTGCGGGTGGTTTCTGCTGATCTTTTACTTATGTGCCTGGCCAATATCTGGCTAAACGGGGTTACGGGTACGGGTAAAACAAAAATGAATCTTTTCATCGAAGTTTTTGCCATTACATTCTATCTTATTTATACCTGGATATTTATCAAAGTACATTTCATTTCACTTGCCTTTGCATGGACAAATGAGTTTGTTTACTGGGGAGTAATTTTTATCATTGCTTATTTTTATTTGAAAAGTGGAAAATGGAAAACGAAGTAGTTGATATTGAGAACTGATTTTTGAATAAAGGCTTAGTTTCAATTGTAAATAACTTATAACAACAGTTTACCGAGTTTTTTCTATTGTATTTTAAGAAAAACTCCGGTATATTGTAATTTAATGTTATTTAAATGTACTCAGCTAAACCCCATAGCTATATTCTGCTGCTGGTAATGTCCATGTTTTTACATAATTCAGTAAATGCACAATCCAATAGGTATTTTATAGAACATTTTGGTGAAGAAGAGGGCCTGCCTCAAAACTCCATCAACGGAATCTTTCCCGACGCCAATAATTTTTTATGGATAGCAACCGAAGGTGGCATTACACGTTTTAACGGTAACCGGTTTTTAGATGTGCCTGTGGCTGCCAATATTACGGGCAGCAATTTTACCCGTGCAAAAAGTTTTTATGTTAAAGGTAAGGATACCATCCTGGCCTATTCGGGAGCCAATAACCAGGTTGCAGTAATTGTTAAAAATAAGATTGTTGGCATTGAAAAAATGCAGTACAGTAAGTCTGGATTTTTTTTCTCAAACCTCCATTATCCCGTAGCTGCTCCCGGTTACATAATAAGCAGCGACACAACAACCTCAGATATCTTAAAAAAATGGAACATTAGCGGCGGTAGTTATAAAGGGATGCTCTATAACAAAGACACATTTCTGGTTACACAGGACAATGGATTTGCTGTTTACAATTCCAAAGGGCAGATAAATGAAATAAAGGTCCCTGGCCTGACTCCCACAAGAACTGCTATATACCTGCAGAAGCGGCTACTATTCTTTGATGATGAAAATTTTATTAACTATTACTCAATATCAGGACTTCAAAAAAGGGAGTTGTTACCAATACCTTCAAAACACAAGGTGAGGATATATGGCAACAGTTATGGTAACAGTTTTTATTGTGTGGCCGACTCGGTTTTGTACCGGGTGGATATAACCACTTCAGGCAGTATACAGGTGAAACCACTTATTACCAACCTGCAAAAAGCAGCAGATATAACTGTTGTTTATGAAAAAGACAGCAATACGGTTGTAGTAGGAACTTTAAGAAACGGCCTGTATGTATACAAAAAGCAATTTTTTTCCATAACAGATCCGTTGCCCAATGATCAGTCAGACGCATTTTACGGGCAACAACTGCTTTCCGATAATCAAACCATTCTTACCGGGGGAAATAAATTATTCAGAAATGACCGTTACATCGGTAACACAAAATCAGTTTTTACAACCAACATATATTCTTCGCTAAAAGACAGTAAAGGGAATTACTGGTATATATTTAATAACCGTATACTCCGTGCTAAAGAAATAGGCGTTGCTCCGGATACTGTAATATACTATAAGGGATATCCAAATGTACTTTTCGAAGACAGGCAGCAACAGATATGGTTTTCTTCCGGTCAGCAGTTCGGTTATTTTGCGAATGGTGAATTCATAACATTAAAAATTAAAGATTTCAATACTGCATCCATTACATGCATGAAGCAGGATTCGGAGGGAAAGTATTTGTTAGGAACAAGGGAAGGTCTCTTTATTTTAAATGATATTCATGATTCTACACTAAAAGCAGTTCCGGAATTTACATCGTTTGACATAAGGTTTCTCTGGCCCGAAGCGAACGGACAGACATGGGTATGCACATACGGGCATGGATTTTATCTTTTTACAAAAGAAGGGGTAACTGTTTTTCCTGAAAGCAAAGGAAGGCTGGCTTATGTACATTGTATTATCGAAGATGCCAAAGGGTATTTCTGGTTACCTACTAATAACGGACTATTTGTAACTGCCAGGCAATCACTTATGGCTTATGTAAAGGATCGTAATAAAGTGCCGTTCTACTATCAGTTCACAAAAAAACACGGACTTCGTACAAACGAATTCAATGGCGGAGCACAGCCCCCATTCTTACGCCTGCCAAACCAGGATATCAGCCTGCCCTCCATGCAGGGCCTTGTACGTTTTAACCCCGCTGCCATTAATTTTAATTTTTCATCCTCCCCTATTCTTGTAGATAATATTCAGGTTGACAGTACAGATGTATTGTTGCCTGATAATTTTGATGTGGCGAACAATGTCAGCAATATTAACTTTTTACTTTCCAGTGCTTTTTGGGGAGGTAAGGAAAACAGTATTCTGGAATACCATATTTTAGAAGACGGAACAACATCCGTAGAAAGCACATGGCTGCCAGTTGATGAATCGGGAAACATAAATTTATTTTCTCCCTCACATGGAAGTTATCAATTGATCATCAGGAAGAGAACAGGCCTTAAAGAGGATGATTATTTATATAAAACAATCAACTTCCAGGTATCACCCAAATGGCATCAAACAAAAACTTTTTACCTGCTGGCAATAGCGGGTATTATACTGGCACTTATTGGCGTATTTTTCTGGAGAAGACGTTATTACCGGAACCTGAACCTGAAGCTGAAGGAAAAAGTTGATGCAGCAACCGGAGAATTGAAACAACTGAACAATACACTGGAGAAAAAAGTAGCTGAACGAACCCGTGCTATACAGGAAGCGGAACAAAAATTCAGGGACCTGGTAGAAAAATCTTTGGTAGGCGTTTATATCATCAGGGATGGAAGGTTTGTTTACGTTAACCCCAGGTTTGCCGAAATATTTGGCTACACACAAAGGGAACTTACCGATGCTGATTCGGTAAACATTACTGTTTACGAACCCGACCGGGAAATTGTTACCAATAACATCAGGTTAAGAATGTCGGGCAAAGTAGAAGGGCTTCAATACGACGTGAGAGGGGTAACTAAAGACGGTACTATTATTCATACTGAACTTTTTGGAAGAACCACACAATTTGAGGGAGAGCCTGCCATTATAGGAACACTTATAGATATTACAGCCAGGAAAACAGCCGAGGATCTGCTTATAAAAGAAAAAGATCTTTCTCAGTCCATTATTAATAACCTTCCGGGTGTATTCTATATTTTCGACCAGCAGGGAGAGTACCAGCTCTGGAACAAAAACCACGAAACCCTTACCGGCTATACAGCAGAAGAAATGAGAGGGTTGCATCCCCGCAACTTTATTGAAGAAGGTATGATAGACGTACTGTACGAACGCATTCAAAAAGTGTTTACAGAAGGTTATGCAGAAATGGAAGCTTGTCTGATGAGCAAGGATGGAACAGCTACAGCTTATTATTTCAATGGTATTTCAATCATGTATAATAATAAACCCTGTTTGATGGGTGTTGGCATAGATATCAGCGAAAAGAAAAAAGCAGAACAGGAAAGAGAAAATGCCAATTACCAGCTTAATGAACGCATTAAGGAATTGACTACGCTATATAAGGCAGGGCTTGTTTTACAGAAAGAAGAAAAATCTATTGTTGTCACACTGCAGAATTTTGTGTCCATACTTCCTCCCGGCTGGCAATACCCCGATATTACAGCAGCCCGTATTACGCTTGGTGAAATGCAATTTTCTACACCGGGTTTCACAGAGACCTCCTTTATTCAGCGTACGAGATTTAACACCGATAATGGCATAATTGGTAAAATAGAGGTAGTATATCTTGAGGAAACTAAACCTGAAGATGAAGGTCCCTTCCTGGCCGAGGAACGAAAACTTATTGATATGCTGGCAGATATGCTCAGGATATATTTTACCAGGAAAGATGCCATTGAAGCGCTGCAAAAATCCGAAGCTAATCTGAATACTATTTTTGATACTACAGATACGATTTACCTGTTAATGGATATAGATTTAAAGCTTATTGCAATGAATCAGCGCTGTCGGGATTTTATTGAAAGGGACCTGAAAAAGAAGGTTGGCCAGCATCTTGATTTCACAGAATATTTCCCCGAGGGGCGCCGTGAGTTCATTGCAGAAAGTATAGACAAAGTTATAAAAGGCAACCATATCAGTTATGAGGTAAGTTATCCGCAGGCCGATGGAAAATTGAACTGGTATTATGTAAGGATATTTCCCATTACCAATATTCAGAAGATTGTGTTTGGTATCATGATGGCTTCTACAGATATCACAGAGAAAAAATTGCTGGAGCAGAAAATACTTGACCAGAAAGTACAGGAACAGAAAAAAGTGATCAGGGCAATACTGATTGGTGAAGAGCGGGAACGGAATAAGATTGGCCAGGAACTGCATGATAACGTAAACCAGATACTGGCAGGAACAAAGCTTTACCTGAGCCTGGCCCGAAAAGGCAAAGAGGGAAATATAAATATCATAAACGAATCAATGGAATTAATTGACAGCGCTATTGAAGAAATAAGGGCCTTAAGCAAGCAAAAGGTAACGCCAATAAAAAAAATAGACCTGGAGGAACTGCTGCAAAATCTTATTGATAATTTTTCGGAAACAACAAAAATAAAAACCAGCTTTGTTTATACGGGGCCAACGCAACTGATAGAAGACGACCTTAAGCTTAATATTTACCGCATAGTACAGGAGCAGTTGAATAATATACTTAAACACGCCGATGCAAAACATGTTGTTGTAAAAATAGAAGCTGATACATCCACCATCCGGATATCTGTATCAGATGACGGAAAGGGATTCGAAATGAATCAGAAAAAGAAAGGAATAGGTCTTTCCAATATGGTTAACCGTGTTGAATCTTTTAATGGCACTATAGTTATTGACAGCAGCCCGGGTAAAGGCTGCAGAACAGATATTAATATACCGTTTTAACAAAAATGGTACCAGGCAATGATGTCGTAAACAGCTTCAGTTTCACTCAACTCTATCATAGGACCTTATGACTTGCATTTACTTCAACAAATGAGTTTGCGTATTGGAGTGATCTTTATGATTGATTATCATCCACCAACAGGACAGGTTGCACTTTTTAACTTTATTGATTACCTTTAATTTAGTTATGCATTAAATAACATCCCTTCCTTATAAAATCTTTTTTCTTTGTTGCTATATCTCTGAAGCGTGGTTCACAAATATTCTGATGACTTTAAAAACAGCTATCATGAAATATAACATACGCATCTTTCAGATTTTTATGATTGCCGGTTTGGTTTCTGTTTTTGGCATAAAAGGATATGCACAGCAAAACGGACTTATCAGCAAAACAATTGAAACAAAAGAAGGCAAGATCAATATCTATTTACCTAACCTGAGTTCAGGAGACAAAATATCGGGAACTGTAGTTACTGAGCCTGCCGGTAAATCATCAAAAGAAATAACAAAGAACACAAATGTGCTGAAGCTTTACAGTATCAGCCTCTCGGGTCAATCCATTCCGGTACAACCCGGAAATTTTTCCCTGGTATTGCCGAAAGTTAATCAGGCCACAATGCTTCCGCTTGAATTTAAAAACAATAAAGGGGAAATTGTAAAACAGGAACAATTAGCAATTGCGGGTACTGCTCAGGCAGTACCCGCTTTTTTGGTACCACGTTATATAGTTAATGGCGAGCCTTTGCTGATAAAAGGAGCTTTTGATGGAAACGCATCTACAACTACTGTAAAAATAAACGGACAAAAAGCTGAGGTTCTTGCTGAATCAATAACCGGGATATTTTTAAACACGCCAGTTAATCTGTCTGGCAAAACACAGGTTGTCTGTACCGAAAATCAAAAAACAGAAACGGCGGAGACAAATATTCTGAACCTGGAGCTTTCTGCAGGAAAAACAAACCTGCGAAAAAATGAAACAACCGAACTTACCATAAAAGTAAGCGGCCTGCAAGGGCTGGACGAAAAAGTACCGCTTTCCATTCAAAATACCAGCCCGGCAGTTATTACTCTTTCGGGTGGCGCTATGCAGCGGCTTACGCTGCAACCTGCCACTGATGCAGCTTCGGGTGTATTCACAACTACCCGTAATATTGTTTCAATAAAAACCGGCAGCTTTTCAATCAATGTTAATATTCCGCCGTATGGAAGCAGTAATAATGCGTTGTGTAATTGTTATATTAACGGCCAGACATACCTGTTGCCTCCACAAATCTGTAATAGTTCAGGAGGAAACTGCAACAGCCCTGCTGCTACGCCCTCTCTGCCTGAAGAAAACAGTTCACTTGCAAATGCTGCACCGCAGATTACCTTAAACCAGCCGCAATTAAACACAGAAACCGGTATGGTAAATTGCAACATAAATGCTCCCGACAATAATGTTGCGGCCGTAATTTTTTCTGAAAAAACACCGGGAAGTGAAAATTGGAATCTTGTTGGCTATGCAGTAAATACCGGTAATAACTGGCAAACTAACTGGACAGCTCCATTGGGAAATGACGGGCTGCATATAATACGTGCCAGGGTAGCCGGAAAAAATGATGTTGTTGCTGAAAGATTCAGCCAGATCAATTTATCGCTTACTCCCGAAATGCTGAATCCTGCCACTGGTGAAAACATTACACTTACAGTTAGCGAAAATCAGGTTAAAAATGCTGATAAAAAAGCACAAGACCTTGCCGACAGTATTCGCAGTACACAGGAAAGGATTGATGCCCTGCAAAAAAAATATGAGCAATTCCTTACGCAGGAAAAAGAAAACCGGACAAAAGCACAGGAACTGGCAACGATAGACCGTACACTAGATCCTATACCGGGTATTTATAGGGATTCATTAAAAAAATTAACCGACTCGTTACAAAAACTGAAAGCCGGCCTTCCGGCTAAGGTAGATGCCGCTGCACTGCAACAGGCTGCTGATGATGCTGCACAAAGAGTGAAAGATTGTGAAGAC
>JBATAS010000011.1:0-2618 GCA_049661965.1 Ferruginibacter sp.
GTTAGGAACAAGTTGAGAATTACTGATGAGGACCCGTGGTGCATCTTTATGCGTTTTTAAAATGCCAACTGGTTTGCCGCTTTGTATCAGCAGGCTTTCATCATTGTCCAAAATTTTTAAACCTTTGATGATATTATCAAGTGCTTCAAAATTACGGGCAGCTTTTCCTCTGCCTCCGTAAACTATTAAATCATCAGGGCGCTCGGCAACTTCGGGATCAAGATTATTTAATAGCATGCGTAATGCGGCTTCCTGTACCCATCCTTTACAGGAAAGTTTATTGCCGGTTGGTGTTTTATATTTAACCGGATCATAACTTTTAATAATTGTACTCATAGTAAAAATAATTTGGTGATTAGTTAATTTGAAGATTTGATGATTCTTTTAATACAGTGCTCTTACATTTTCAAATTGACTCATAATCAAATCATCAAATCAGATTTAATAAACTCTACCGCCTTCATCATATCATCATGTAAAATTCTGTCGGCTTCATTAAAACTTACTTCTTTTCTGAAAGCAGTTACAATCTTCTCCAGTTCATCAGAAGTTTTTAAGGGCCTGCGGAATTCCAAGGCCTGTACGGCTGTTATTAATTCAATAGCTAAAACTTTTTCTACATTATCCACTACCCTTTTACATTTTGTGGCTGCATTGGCCCCCATACTCACATGGTCTTCCTGATTATTACTTGATGGAATAGTATCAACAGATGAAGGCGTACACAATTGTTTATTCTCACTTACAATACCTGCGGCTGTATATTGCGGAATCATCAATCCCGAATTTAACCCGGGATTAGAAACCAGGAATGCTGGTAACCCTCTTTGTCCACCAATCAGTTGATAGGTTCTTCTTTCGGAAATACTTCCCAGCTCTGCCATAGCAATACTTAAAAAATCTAGTGTGATGGCTAAAGGCTGTCCATGAAAATTACCGCCACTTACAATCAGGTCATCATCTGGAAAAATATTAGGATTATCAGTTACAGAATTTATTTCTTTTATAAAGACGCTGAGGATATAATCGAAACTGTCTTTTGTAGCGCCATGCACCTGCGGTATGCAGCGGAACGAATACGGATCCTGCACCTGCTCTTTTTTCTTTGCTGATATTTTACTGCCGTTTAATAAACTCCGCATAGCGGCCGCAGTGTTTACCTGTCCGTTATGCGAACGGACTGCATGTATATTTTCATGCAGCGGTTCCATAGTACAATCAAATGCATCAAAACTGATAGCAGCAATTATGTTTGCCCATTTAATTAATCTGTCACACTGGATAAGATTATGTAAACCATAAGCTGTCATAAACTGTGTACCATTTATTAAAGCCAGCCCTTCTTTACTTTTTAGTTCGATGGGTTTCCAGTTAAACTTTTTAAGTACATCTGCAGCCGGCATTTTTTTACCATCATGATATACTTCTCCTAAACCAAGTAATGGTAAACTTAAATGACTAAGCGGCGCAAGATCGCCGGAGGCTCCAAGAGAGCCTTGTGTGTAAATTACCGGAAGCACATCATTGTTGTACATATCCATTAATCTTTCCACAGTATCAGTCTGTACACCTGAGTGCCCATAGCTTAGTGATTTAATTTTAAAAGCAATCATCAGCTTAACAATATCCTTTGGCACTTCTTCTCCCATGCCACAGGCATGCGATTTAATGAGATTACTTTGCAGTTCCTGTAACTGTGCTTTATCAATCTGCACATTCTGTAAAAAACCAAAACCTGTGTTGATACCATAAAATAAAGCATCAGAATTACCTATTTTATCATCCAGGTATTTCCGGCATTTGCTTATACGGTCATAAGCATCAAATGTTATAGAAACCAGTTGCTGGTGTGCCAGTAAGTTTTTTATCTGCTGAAAATCGGTAGGATTTTTATCTAACGGTAAATAATTATAGCTCATCTATATATTCAATTAGTTTGGGCAATCATTTAAAAAATTTAACTTGGGCAAAGCTAACATAAAAACGGCTTTTATATATGGGATTATTAGCACTTGCCATTGCTCCGGGGATTGCCATCTGTCTTTTTATTTATTTAAAAGATAAATATAATAAGGAACCGCTGGGGTTATTGATATTAAGCTTTTTGTTGGGTGTGCTTAGCATAATACCCGCCATTTTTATACAGCTTGCATTTACAAAACCTCTTGAGCAATTTATGGGAGAAGGAATATTGTATACAGCCGTATTTTCTTATATCATTGTTGGTTTAAGTGAAGAAGGCAGTAAATTTCTGGCACTCCGCAGCGTACCCTACAGGCGTAAAGCTTTTGATGACCCGTTTGATGGAATTGTATATTCCATTATGGTGGGCATGGGTTTTGCCACGCTTGAAAACATCGGGTATGTATTGCAACATGGTTTAGGAACGGGTATATTAAGAATGTTTTTATCTGTACCGGCACATGCAACATTCGCTGTGTTGATGGGATACCATGTAGGGCTGGCAAAATTTGATCCGGTTAACCGCAAAAAATATATGATACTGGCTATTTTCTGGCCGGTGCTTTTTCATGGCACATTCGATTTCTTTTTATTTGTTGGGAATACCTGGCTGCATTTTGCGGGGGCAGTAATTTCTTTTATTGTGGCAGTAAAGT
>JBATAS010000012.1:0-1568 GCA_049661965.1 Ferruginibacter sp.
AAGTCTTCAAGCGGCATGGCGGTCTCTCCGTGCGGTTGAGGTGGTTGGTTCCTCTCAGCTTAGCTCGCACCGTCATGCCGCATCGGTCTGCCCTCATCTCTCCTCGAAAAAGTCGAACATCGCGTTATTTTATAAAATTCTACGATGAAATACCGGTGTTTTTCCGACAGGCGCCTTACCTAGTGAGTAGAGAGTTTTCCGGTAAAATTTTCGAGATCAACTTCAAAAACTTCGTTGGCTTGACCCGAATTGGCGAATTAAATATTCAAATACGCAATCGTAAAATTGGCGATGAAACATTTTACGCATTGCTGGATTTTATCTCAGATCACTATGCCAACTTGGTATCTGACTGGAATACGTCTACAGGCTATGGACATCGCCAAGACACCGCTGGACGCAATATTCCCTACATTGAATTCCTGCTATTCAAGAAAGACTTGCTCGGTGCTAAGCAATCACTGGAAGGCCTCGTTTCTGCTATCCTGTCCGACCCACATCGTCGCTTGTGCCGGGAGATGCAATATCAACCCATAGAAAAAGTAGCCGCGCTAGAACCGGCACTGATTATGGCGGGTTTATCCAAGCCCGGAAATACTGTTAAATTAACACCGGGTCATCCTCTACTGCAAAGCGCGATTGGCGTTGCTTTAGCAGGCGACACAAAACGAACACTATATCTCCAACAAGTTCTTGAGGAACGTAAATACCATTCTTATGACACACCCGAAAATCGCTTTATCAAGCATGTGCTGAGCGATATCCAGAACCGTCTGAAGCGATTACAAAATATATTGGGTGGATCAGCCAACTACTTACATCCTACACTAGGCAAAGATTTAGCCGATTTACAGAAACAGGCACAAGGCAGTTTGGAAGACCCACTCTGGCGAGAAGTGGGATTCATGCGTCTGTTGCCATCAAGCTCACCGGTACTTCAACGAAAGGAAGGGTATCGACAACTGTTCAGCTTGTACTCTCTGTTGCAACTCCTGACCCGCTACGATCTACCATGCTTTGATTTTTCTCATCTGCTCGAAAGCAAGGATACAGCCACGCTGTTTGAATATTGGTGCTTTTTCCTGATCAAAAATATCCTGGATGATCAGTTTGGAAAACCACGGCATTATCAACTGGTCAACGGCGACTCCCGCAACCAAAAGTTAGTTGAAGGAATCAGCCTCAAATACAAAAATGGATTGTCTTTTTCATTTAATCAAAGTTATAGCTCTTCCAACGGATTGGCTTCAGCTAATATGTCAACGACGGGTTATCGATGGGGGGAAAGCTACTCACAGGCATTGCGTCCAGATTTTTGCCTACACTATCAAGAACGAATCTTGATTCTGGACGCTAAATATAAAGGAGAACGTGAAGAGGGCTTCTACGGAGAAAAAGCTAATGGCTTGATTGAATTATGGAAAGATGAAGATATCATCAAGATGCACGCCTACCGAGATGCTATCGCTCATGTAGTCGGAGCTTTTATTCTTTACCCAGGGCGTGAACCGGTGTTTTATCCGAATTTGTAACTCTTCACACCCCTCCCGGTAATGGCTAACTTCCCC
>JBATAS010000013.1:0-1685 GCA_049661965.1 Ferruginibacter sp.
CTACAG
This sequence comes from Ferruginibacter sp., assembly GCA_049661965.1. GTDB lineage: Bacteria > Bacteroidota > Bacteroidia > Chitinophagales > Chitinophagaceae > Ferruginibacter. The sequence goes on from JBATAS010000013.1 coordinate 7, forward strand.
AGATTTCAATTCATACCCAACATTAATTTGGACTCTGCTAGAATTAATTACAATGTTGACAAATCAAAAACGAAGAGCTGTTCACGATTTTTTAGCAAAGTCAGTAGTAGTACGTCTATAACCTGCTGCCAACATGAACTGTGTAAAAAACCAAATAAAATCTTAAGTTTTTTATGGTTTAGCTGAACAGTAATTAGGCTGATACAAACTGTTGTTTTTTACCACAGCAAACACTTGCTTTAGTAGTTTATTCATTACTGCTACCAAGGCCTGTTTACCTGTTTTTCCATTTGCTCTTAAACGTTCATAAAGTGCCTTACAGGCATTATTTGTTTTCATGGCATTCATGCTGCACATGTACAATACATCACGAAGGTTTTTACCGCCCCGTTTATAGATCCGTGGCTTGCCCTGTATGCTGCTGCCGCTGCTGTATTGGGTGGGAGCAAGCCCGGCAAAGCTGATAAGCTGCCGATGATTTTGCGTGTGTTTAAAGCCTTGTGTAAAAACTATTAACATCGCTGCTGCTCTTTTACCAATGCCTTTTACACTGCTTACACTTTTCAATTGATCGGGCTGCCATTGTTCCAGCAATAACTGCAGCTTTTGTTCCAGCTGTTTGATTTCTTTTTGCATACTAACGATTATTTTCTCCAATGATTTTATCGTGTCTTTGCTGGGCACAGGTAGTAAGCGAAGACTGTGTAACTGGTTGTTAAAGCGTTTGATCTGTTCGGTATATTCCCGGATGGTATTGTACAACTGTTTACTTTCAAAGTAAGCACTATCGGGCATTTGCCAGTATGGTGGTTGTTGCTCTATGGCATAGCGGCATATCCAGGCAGCATCTTTCTTGTCTGTTTTGTTACGCTCCAGATGCATTTGTATATACCGTTTTATGGCCATAGCATTTACAACGCTTAATACACAACCCTTGCTGTGTAAATAAAACGCCAGGCGTATGTAATATACACCGGTGGCTTCCATTACAAAATGATAATCCTTACCCGTATGTTCTACAATTTTTTGGTAACCACTGTTGTTGTTGCCAACTTTTAAGTGAAACAACTGGCCCAGGTTGTTTTGGTAACAAACATCCAGTGTGGTGTGTGATACATCAATACCACAGCATAGCTTTTTTGTTTGCATAATGATTTGATTTTTGATGTGAATGATCGTATTTTTAAGTACGCAAAAAAACAAACGGAAGAACACTCTTACACTGTGCTATCTATCCTAATGCAGGCTTTGTAAACAAGCTTGTTGAACTGTTCAGCATCGGGTAAGAAAAGGGGCGGTGACTATCATGTTAGAATGGCTTTTCGCCAATCGGGTTTTAAAGTCTTATTCCGCCCTTTGTTCTTTCGAATATTTGTTCGCTTACTGTATGTAAATTTATTTAATTGTAAACATAGGATCGGGTTTTGTGCAAGCGGGGCATGACGTTGTATCAATCAGCTGCAACTCGCTACTGTACTTCATCTGGGCTTGACGGAATACTATTCAACTTTAGTTCTTAACTTGTACTTTTAAAACAATATTGGGCTTCAGTTCCGGGCTGGACGGAATACTATTTCCCCGCCTGCACAAAGCCCCGCCCGTTGGCTGCCATATAATACACCAAAATTTCATTATATTTGAATTGTGGAAAAAACACTTAAAATAGTACACCTTAAAGA
>JBATAS010000014.1:0-7832 GCA_049661965.1 Ferruginibacter sp.
TTGCTCTAAAAAAGGACACTAAATGTGGATTAATGGATGCTACAGGAAAAGAACTGATACCAGCAACCTACAGTAGTTTTCAACTATATGCAGCAGATGGTATGGCAAGAGTTGAAGATGGCGGCAAATACGGTTTTACCGACCTGAAAGGAAACTGGCTTTTTGATAAGCCAAAATCAGTTTATACGCTTTACGCCCCTGCCGAAAAGATGATACGTTGTAAAGTAAACAGCAAATATGGTTACCTGGATGCAACGGGAAAAGAAGTTATCATAACAAAATTCGATCAGGCTGATGAGTTTCAGTCAAATGGCCTGGCAAAAGTTGCCAAGTCTAATGCAGAAACCAAATACAAAACCCTGTATGGTTACATTAATAAAAAGGGAGAAGAAGTGATACCGCTGATATATGAAACCATCTCTGTTTTTACGAATGGGCTGGTTTACGCAAAAGATCCCGAAACAAACCGTTATGGTTATCTTGATCAGGCTGGTAAATGGGTACTGAAGCCGGTTTATTTATATGGGGCATTGTTTGATGAAACCGGTGGTGCATGGGTTAAAATGACCGATAACAAATATCATTATATCAGCAAAAGCGGCAAAGATTTTGGAACCATTGATGAAAAAGGCACAAATACTAAAACCTTTAAAGATGGTTATGCAGTTGAGGCCGATACAGATTACCCCTTTGCACTTGTAGATATTAACGGAAAACTGATAAAGAATATAGATGATTGTAGTGCTATTTATAATTTTTCGGAGGGCATGGCCGGTTTTAAATCAAAGTCGAAAGAACTGTATGGATTTATAGATATTAACGGAAATAAAGTAATTGCTGCCGACTATACCGGGTTTACCGGCTTTAAAGAAGGCATCAGCCGGGTTACGCAAAACATAAACGGAAAAACAAGATCTGGTTACATCAATACAAAGGGGCAAACCGTTGTTCCTTTTGAAGAATACCAGGCTGCCGGCGTATTTAGCGACGGGTTTACATCAATAAAAAAAGACAGTAATTATTTCTTTATGGATAAAACGGGGAAACAGTTTGAGCCTCCGCGTAAGTATGATGCACTGTCCGAATTCAAATCGGGTTTAGCTGTTGGAACCATTAACGGTAATGACGGAAACAATACGTATTATTATATTAATACCAGCCTTAAAGAAACATTCAGTATTACGGCAAAATCGGCCTGGGCATTTTGGGAAGATGTGGCTATTATTAACAGGGATGGTGTTTACGAAATGATCAACAAAAAGGGAGAAACAATTAAAAAACTGGAAGGAATTGATTTTTTAAAATTTACCAGCGAAGGAAAACTGGCAGTGAGGGAAAATAACAAATGGGGATATGTAAACACAAAAGGCGTTATGGTTATTAAAGCACAATACGACAGTTGCGATTCATTTAATGAAGGCTATGCCAAAGTACAGTCTGGTGGCAAATGGGGTATCATTGATAAAAACGGAAACAGTGTTATTAAACCCACGTATAAAAATATTAGCCCCGGCGAAAACGGAATTTTTGTTTTTTATGAAGATGGCTGGGGTATTATCGATAAAACAGGAAAAATACTTTCGCCAACAATCTTTAATACCATTACCACGTTCGAAAAAAACAGGGCGCTGGCAAGGTTTGGAAAAATGTACAGCATATTAAAATCGCCGCTTAAGAATTAGCAGGCCCTAAGCAGTGTAGTAAATAAACGATGGTATATCTGTTTAAAATGAAGGGAAGCCTTAAATATATTAAGCTTCGCAAACTTTGCAATAAACAAATTCCATTATATTTACAACGGATATTTAAATCTCCGGTACTACTCAACATGAAAACTATAAAAAATTACTTCTTCATTTTTTTGCTCGGCTTTGTTTTTTATTCATGCCAGAAAGAGATCAGCTCCGAAAATATAGTTACCACCCAATCGGCAGGCAGTTTAGCTAAAGATACTTCCGGCAATTGTTTACCTGTTACTGTTAATGGCATTTATAAAAAAGACAGTCTGCTTAACGCAACACATTATATTGATGTATCTGTAAATGTTACTGCTATCGGCAACTACCTTATAAAAACCGATACTACAAACGGTATTTATTTTAAAGACAGTGCAGCATTTGCTGCAACCGGTTTGCAAACAGTGCGGTTAAAAGGTTATGGCAAACCATTGGCCGCAGGCACAACATCGTTAACCATTCAGTACAATGGCTCATCATCCTGTGCTGTGCAGTTGATGGTTACAACGGCGGGCAGTTCTGCTGCATCATTTACATTAGCAGGGGCTCCTGGTAGTTGTACAAGCCCAATTATATTGGGTACATATACTGCAGGTACAGCACTTAATGCTTCCAATAAAATACAACTGAATGTTATTGTAACAGCTACAGGAGATTATACACTATCTACAACTACAGTTAATGGTATCAGCTTTAGTGCTACCGGTACATTTACATCGGCCACACCACAAACCGTTACTTTATCAGCAACAGGTACACCGGTTGCAGTGATTCCAACTACTCTGGCAGTTACAGGCGCACCAGCTGGTTGCAGTTTTACTATCGTAGTAGATCCGGTTGTTACAAGCGGCACCAAACTCAAAAGAATTATACAATCTTATGTTGGCAGCAGGCAGGCTATCATCACTTCATTAACTTATGATGCCAGTGGCAGACTGTTAACTTTCAATGAGTGGGAAGAAGATTCAAGTTTTACGCCAGTTAAAATTACCCACGCTAATTATTCTGCTTTTACTTATAACGGTGCAGCAGAATATCCAATAAAAAATACCGTTTCTCATGTAAGCGTAAATATTGATTCTACTTTATACACATACGATTCGCAAAACCGGGTTATAAAAGAAGAAAATATTTACAATGGCCAGGTAAATCTTCGAAACATTTACACTTATCTTTCGCCTACCGTGGTTTTATTTGGTAAATATGTACGCTCGGCCGGCGTTCTTGCTTTTCAGGGAAACGATAGTCTTATTTTTGATTCTCAAAAACGAATAATTGAAAAAAGAGATTATGATTTTGCAAATGTTTATAGTGGATACTTTACCTGTCAGTACGATAATAAAAACAATCCGTTTGCGCTTATAAAAATGTTTGATCACATATTTACACTTTACTGCGATGATGCCAAATTCTTTTACCGTTCACCGAATAATCTTGCAGGGTACTCACAGGTAACGCTGCCATCTTATTTAGAAAATCTTTCAGTAACATATACTTCTTACAATGCGGCCAATTACCCACTCACAAGTACAGCAAGTGTTACGAGTGGCAGCCCGGGATCGACACAGAATTTTACTCTAACGTATGAATACTATTAAATAATGTAGCTGTAGGTGCCTGCACTATTGCTGTTGCTCATCTACAAAATGCAACCTATAACTTGCAATAACGGCAGAAAAAATACCATATACCTTTCAATTAACTAATTCCATTATATTTACAATCCATACCAAATACAAAACTCATATTTAAGCACCTCTCACTATTCAACATGAAAACTATAAAAAATTACTTCTTCCTTTTTTTGCTAGGCTTGGCTGTTTATTCATGCCAGAAAAATTTTAGCCCGGAAACAATAATTGCAACACAATCTACAGGCAGTCTGGCTAAAGATGCTTCGGGTAATTGCTTACCGGTTACTGTTAATGGCATTTATAAAAAAGACAGTCTGCTTAACGCAACACATTATATTGATGTATCTGTAAATGTTACTGCTATAGGCAGCTACCTGATAAGAACTGATACTACAAACGGTATTTATTTTAAAGACAGTGCAGCATTTGCTGCAACCGGTTTGCAAACGGTGCGGTTAAAAGGCTATGGCAAACCAGTGGCTGCTGGTATAACATCATTAACCGTTCAGTACAATGGCTCATCATCTTGTGCTGTGCAATTAATGGTTACAACGGCAGGCATTTCTGCTGCTGCATTTACATTGGCAGGAGCACCGGGTAACTGTACCAGCCCTGTTATAGAGGGAACATATACTGCAGGTACAGCTCTTAACGCAACCAATAAAATACAACTGAATGTGATTGTAACAGCTACAGGAGATTACACACTATCAACAACAACAGTTAACGGTATCAGCTTTAGTGCTACCGGTACGTTTACATCGGCCACGCCACAAACCGTTACTTTATCAGCAACAGGTACGCCGGTTACGGCGATTCCAACTATCCTGGCAGTTACAGGGGCTCCGGCTGGTTGCAGTTTTACTATTAATGTAAATTCTGGCACAAGTACGGGAACACAATTTATTGGGGCTAATGTTTTAGATACCAGCCTTGCTGCACCATTTGATACCATTGGAAGGTTCAGGGTAACATACGATGCACTAAACAGGCCGGTTACGGTTACTGAACTTAGTACCAAGGCAAACGGAGACAGTCTTTTATATACATTGTATAATTTTACTTACAATGGCAGTGATACTTTTGCAAAAACCCGCACCAGATACGAAAGGAATTTCTATTCAACACCCACCACCACTTATTTCGCAACTACCTATTTTACTTTTTTAAATGAAAAATGTTTACTGGATTCAACAGTTTACAGTACCGGCTTCAGTTCATTCAGTTATAGCTATGTAAACAATACTGTAAAAGTTCAACGGCGAAACGCTGATATATCGTCACCTAACATACGTGTTCTGAATTCAACAGTTTACCAGACTTTTACCAACGGTAATAATACTTATCAGCTCGATACGTTGATTGGTCGTGATGAAAATAACAATAATCCTGCAACCTTCGATTACTTCAGGTACGAATTTACATCTGCATACCTCCCAAACCCTGACCCCTTCAGGCAGGTAAATAAAGTAATTCAAAGACCACATCTTTTTGATGAAATAGGTTTTTATTCCAGAACTGCACCAAAAAATTTACTCAGCCATCAGACTGAACTCTTAACAAGTTGGCACGGTACAGGGCCACACTTTGATAATCTAAATACAGTTGATTATATATATAGCTTCAGGCCCGATGGATACCCGTTAATTGCATGGTCCACACTTGATAATATTGGTACAATAAGTAAACGGAAAACCCTGTTCTTTTACCGATAGGCAAAACAATCTTTCTTTTCACCTGGCGCAGGGCTTTGTGAAAGCAGCATTTATTTTACAAGGGGATTGTATTTATCTCCGGTTCCGGCGCCGGTTGTTATTTTTACTTTGCCGCTACCGTCAATATTCATTTTATAAATCTGTCCTGTTCCACTTTCAGTTGAGGAATAGTAAATTGTATTTCCATTTTTTGAAAACACAGGATAATAGGTTTCAATACCAAGTGCGCCATTCTTGGAATAAATTGTCAGCTGGATGATATTCGTTCCATCTGCATTCATAATAAAAACTTCTCTGTGGCCATTTGCCGCTGGTAAACTAACTCCTGAATAATATACTATTTTACTGCCATCCGGCGAAAACTTTGCCCCCGCTTTCGATGTTGTATTCGTAGTCAGTCTTATTTTATTTGTACCATCAATATTCATACTCTTTATTTCATAAAATGAATAGGTTGGGGCTGGTGGATAAAGACTATGATAGATCACTTTATTACTACTGAGGTTAATGTCTCCGGCAAAAGCATCGTCGGTATAATCTGTCAGCTTCACTATATTGGTTCCGTCAACGTTGGCCGTAAACAATTGCCTTACGTGCGTTTGATTCGGTGGCGTAAAAATCACAATAGTGTCTTTGGTAAATAATAATTTTTGCCCGTTTTGATAAAGCACGGAATTGCTGATACCGCTTCCGATGGCAGGAGCAAAAGCTGTTGCATTTGATCCGTCAAGGTTCATAGACATCAGTGTTGCGTCGTAAGAATTTGTTCCGAGGTTAAATATTATTTTACTACTGTCAACATTAAAGATCGGGCGGGTAGCCCATTTTTGCAAAGTTCCGTTGTTTGAAAAATTGGTAAGGCGCTGTTCGTTTGTTCCATCTATATCTGATGAGTATATTTCGTAGCTTAAAATTCCCCCGACAAAGTTCTCCATTACATAAAATAATTTTGAAGTAACCGCAACTGTAGAAGATGTAAAGCTGACTTCACTACCATATGCGGTGCCTACATTATTTGTTGCATATGCTCTTACATAATAAACAGTATTGGGAGACAGTGCTGTTAGGGCACTTACAAATACTCCGGTTCCGCTTCCGTCTGTTGTGTGATTACCGGTAACAACAGGGTTTGTTACAGTGCCCCAGCAAATACCACGGGCTGTTACAACGGCTCCACCATCGGCGGTTACATTACCACCACCCGATGCAGTTGTTGCTGTTATCAAAGTTATAGCTGCGGTAGTTACCGTAGGCAGTGCTGTTGGTGCATTTGTAGTGTTAAAACTTATTTCATTACCATAAGCTGTGCCTGCACTGTTTGTGGCGTATGCCCTGGCGTAGTAGGTAGTAGATGCCGTTAATGTTGCTATATTACTTGCAAATGCGCCTGTACCGGTTCCATCTGTTGTGTGATTACCTGTAATGTCAGGATTATGTAAAGTACTCCAGCAAATACCACGTGCTGTTACAGCTGCCCCGCCATCAGCGTTTATATTACCTCCGCTTGCAGCACTTGAGGATGTTATTGAAGTTGCTGCTGTGGTGACCAGTGTAGGTAAACCTATTACCTGGTTTTGTAAATCGATTGATTTTTGGCAACTTAAACCGGCAACGCATACGAGGATTAAAAAAAACAAGGGTTTCATTTGTGACAGATTTATATGCAAATTAAAATAAAAAGCAAAAGGCATAATATTTTTTATTTAATTCCAGGTTGATGTATATGAACCATTACTACAGCTTACCATAAGTTTAACGGTAAATTGGTTTAACTTTAAACCAATAAATATTTCACCGTATGAAAGACTATTTAAAATCATCGGCTGTGTTAGTTACAATGCTATTTTTCATTTTTATTTCCTGTAAAAATTCTGATTCCGGTTCAGATACCGTTCTTGACTCATTGGCAATTTCTAAAAAGAAAGACTCCCTCGCAGCTGCTGAGAACAAAGTACCCAAACCTGTATTTGTTCCCTCCGTTTTAAAGATTGGGCAATCTTTCGATTATCAGAATAAAAAAATGCTGGGCTCATCCATGTTTACAAAAAAAGACAGCATGTTTACTTATTGTTTACTAAATAATAAAGCATTCGGTTTAACAGATCTTAATTTAAGATTTTACAGGTTGCTCGAAAACAGAAGCGACCTTTTAGAATCTGTGACTATCAGCGTAGACCCGAAAGGGAATATGCTGTCGGATAGTTTTGCCTTAAATAAAGTTTATGATGAATTCGGGTATGGTGCATTCGAGATGCAGTTTCTGCATAAGGACAGTGTTATTGCTGCCGAAATGTTTTTATTGCAATAAGAATTTGCTCATACTATTTCTTTACAGGCACAATTTGTTGATTCTGAAACAGGTTCCGCTAAATTTTAACAGATTCTTTTTTCCCCATCAGTACTGGCATTCAATCTTTCGGCAGTTTCGGGCTAAAATAATTAACTCCGAAAGCCGTTACTTTGAATATGCAGCATTATAGTAAAAAACCCGTGCGGTACGGTTTAAACATTTTCCCATTTCTTGTATTATTTTCAGCAGTCTTTTTTTTGTTTTCATTTGCCCAGGCGCAACCCGTTACTGGCTATTGGAAAGGAAAAATTGACCGTAAGAATGTGGAAGTTAAAATTATAAAAAACGGAGATAGCCTTACCGGTACCAGCTACTATTACGAATCGGCTTCCAGTTACAGAAGATACAGCATAAAGGGTTATTTCGATGAGAGAGATAACAGTTTAGTTTGGTGGGA
>JBATAS010000015.1:0-2067 GCA_049661965.1 Ferruginibacter sp.
GGGATCCAGGGTAACAGTACAATATTCAACGGAGTGCTGGGTTATACAACAGCCGAAGGACATGCAGGAGTAGCAGGGGCATGTGATGAAGGTATGGGTAATGGAGTTTACGGGCGCAGTAAAAACAGAGTAGGTGTATTTGCTGTAAGTGAGAATTTTGAAGCTGTACATGCAGAGTCGAACTCTTCCAAAACTGCAGCTATTGCAGCTTACAACTTAAATGTTAACAGTGATGCTCCGTCATTATATGCAAAAAAGAGAGGCAAAGGTTGTTCAGCAGTTTTTGACGGCAAAGTAAATATTGTGGAAGGAGATCTGAAAATACTGAAAGGGACGATCTATATAAAAGATATTAATATTGTGGATTGGTTAAATAACTTATCGAGTATGATTACGCGGCTGCAGGGTGAAGTTAGTAGCCTTCAAATGAGGATCAGGTAAATTCAATGATGCAATTGTATTAGGATCAGTATAAACAGAAAGTACACAAAAGATTTAAATCCGTAACTCGTAACTCGTAATTCGTAATTCGTAATTGTTCTTTAAAAACCAGCCCGTGAATTGTCCGCGAACATATTCACTTAATTGCATCGCCGGTATGCAGGGCTGTTTTTTTAATTTTAAATTTTGATCTTGGCTATAGGATTGATGCACTGCTAAATATTAATTGTTAACTATGTCACGTCCTAGAAAAAGTTTACAAAAAAACAGTAGTAATAGTAGTTACTTTTTCTTTCTTTTTTGCTTCTTTTTTCTTTCTTTTTGTTAAGATGTTCATAACTTTTTTCATGCTGCATATTTTTGATCTGGTGTCATGTAATCTATACTCATATGTGGTCTTAAATTATTATATGTTTCTATTGCTTCCTTTGTTGATTTATATGCCTGCAGTTTTGTTTTAAAGTTTTCACCTAAAAGAAACTCCTCTTTTAATATTCCATTTAATCTTTCTGCTACTGCATTCTCATAGGGATTCCCTTTTTCTGCCATACTGATTCTTATTGAGTTTTCTCTTAACAACTCTGTGTATAAATTACTGCAGTATTGAATACCTCGATCTGAATGATGTATTAATCCGAATAGATCTTTCTTTCCTCGTATTGCCATCTTTAATGCTCGTATACTGCCTTCCAGGTTCAGACTGTCACTTATATCATAACCTACGATCTTTCTTGAATACAAATCTGTTATTAGTGCTAAATAGTTAAAACTGTCTCCTACACTTATATAAGTAATATCGGATACATACACTTTATTTATTCCTTCCGGTGCTGTTTCTTTTATCAGATTATCATAAATCCTGAATCTGTGTGACGAGTTTGTCGTCCTTGCATAGCGCTTTTTACGGTGTATCAGTAACTCGTTCTTTCTTAATATAATGAAGAACTTATCCCTCCCTAAGTTTATTCCCATCTTTTCAAAATCAGGTGTCAATAACTTGAACAACTTCTTCCCTCCTAACATTGGCATCTTTCTTCTCCGTGAGTGTACTAATCCAATGATTATCTCTTCCTGCAGTTTTCTTTTCTGCTTTTTCTTTCTTCCCTTGTAGTATCCCTGACGGCTTATTCCCAGTATTTTACATATCTCATTCATTTTCTCTTTACCTTTGAGACCTTTACTTCTTTTGATGCTTTGCTCAATGGTTCTGATTTTAAGTTTTTTTTTAGATCTATTCCAAGCTCTTCTTCTGCTACGTCTATTAATGTCTCATATACTATTAACTTTAAATGAGCCTGAGCTAAGGCGCTCTCCAGCTCCTTCTTTTCCTTCTCCAATTGCTTCAACCTTGATACTTCGTCTTTCAATTCTACTCTCACTATTTTATTTAGTAAATGTAATTTACCAAATTTCTTTATCCAATTCTGTATAGTTTGACCTCCTGCAATGCCATAGAGTTTACGGGCATTACAAATAGATAACTTACCGCTCTCTATCTCTGATATTACTTTTTGCTTAAACGATAAACTGTATCGTATCGATACTCCGTTATTTTGTTTCATTTAATCTTATCCTTTCTTAATTTAAGTTTCAAAATGTTGTAAACATTTTGTAAACCTATTTCAG
>JBATAS010000016.1:0-18747 GCA_049661965.1 Ferruginibacter sp.
TTAAGGAAAAACTGGCTGTAAATAATTATACGGCTTCAAAAGCAGCTGCAGTTGCTGCATCATCTTATGGTTACCTGGTAAATTATAATTCATTTACCGATGTGAAATTTTTAGCGGCTTTGTTAAATGCAAAGTTTAAAGTGCGCTATGCTGAGAAAGATTTTACCTACAATAGCAAATCATTTCAAAAAGGAACAATCATTGTTTTAAAAAGATCAAACGAAGATAAACTGCAGCAATTTGTTAATTTAGCTCAGGCCTATAACGCAACTGTTACCGAAGTGAGTGGCGGCTTTATGGATACGGGTTTTGATTTTGGCAGCGAAAAAGTTCACCTGATTAAAAAACCAACAGTGGCATTACTTACAGGCAGGGGTGTTAATCCGAATGCCGCCGGTGAAGTATGGCATTTGTTTGATCAGCAGTTGAATTATCCCATCAGCTTATATAATGCAGATGAGATCAACAGCAGTATTTTAAAAAATATTGATGTACTTATTTTACCCAGCGGCCGGTATAAGTTTTTCAGCGATAAAGATGCGGCAGCCGATTTAAAAAACTGGGTACAGCAAGGCGGAAAGATTATAGCATTGGATAATGCTGTTGCTCAGATTGCCAAAGCAGAGTGGGGTATAAAAGCTAAAAAAGATGATGATGATGAAAAGAAAGATGATAAGAAGAACGCCAATACTTACGCAGATCTGAAGCGATACGAAAACCGGGAACGTGATGGTATTGCCAATTATACACCTGGTGCTATTTATAAAGTAGAACTTGATAATTCGCATCCATTGGCTTTTGGATATGGCAACAATTATTTTTCCTTAAAGCTGGGCAGCGATCTGTATGAGTTTATGAAAGGCGGGTGGAATGTTGGCATCATCAAAAAAGAAAATCAAACATCAGGCTTTGTTGGCAATATGGCACAGGAAAAAATAAAAGATGGAACGGTGATAGGTGTGCAGCCCATGGGTGAAGGAAATGTTATTTTCTTTGCCGATGACCCCATCTTTAGAAATTTTTGGGAGAACGGAAAGATGATGCTGGCAAATGCTGTGTTCTTAGTGGGGCAGTAAAATCAAAATTCAAAAAAAATAAAAAAGAAAGAATATAGCATGTTTAAAAAATCAGTTACCGCATTTTTAATTTTTAGTTTTTCATTTTTAATAGCAAGCGCTCAGGCGCCAAAATCTTATACATCATCTGAGATTTTACTGCAGTTAAAAAAACTGAATGTGCTGGGTTCGGTGTTATACATTGCGGCTCACCCCGATGATGAGAACACAAGATTGCTTGCTTACCTGGCCAATGAAAAATTATACAGTACCGGTTATTTAAGTTTAACCCGTGGCGATGGCGGACAAAACCTGATTGGTGATGAACAGGGCGTGGACCTGGGTTTGATACGTACACAGGAACTACTGAGTGCCAGACGGATTGATGGTGCAGAACAGTTTTTCAGCCGTGCATTTGATTTTGGGTACAGCAAAAGCCCCGAAGAAGCCATGCGTTTTTGGGGGCATGATAAAATATTAAGTGATGTGGTTTGGGTAATACGTAAATTCCGGCCCGATGTTATCATTACCCGTTTCCCTACAACCGGCGAGGGTGGGCATGGTCATCATACGGCTTCGGCTATTCTTGCAGGTGAAGCATTTGATGCGGCTGCCGATCCCACAAAATTTCCTGAACAACTAAAGCAGGGAGTAACGGTTTGGCAGGCAAAACGCCTGTTATGGAACACGTTTAATTTTGGCGGAACAAACACGCAAAGCAACGATCAGTTTAAATTAGAATGCGGCGACTATAATCCCATCCTTGGAAAAAGCTACGGAGAGATTGCAGCCGCCAGCCGCAGCCAGCATAAAAGCCAGGGCTTTGGTGTGCCGGCACAAAGAGGCAGCGTGATTGAATATTTAAAAACGATAAAGGGTACTGCACCTGTAAATGATTTGATGGATGCAGTAGATGTAAGCTGGAGCCGGGCTAATGCAACAGCTCTTACAAACGCAACAAACAAGGTTATTGAAAAATTTGATGTAACACATCCCGAAAAATCGATACCGGCGCTGGTTGAAATGTATAAATCGGTTGAATTATTAAAGGATGATTTTTGGAAAGAAAAGAAATTGGATGCAATCAGAGATTTGATACAAAACTGCAGTGGCTTATTTATGGATGCCACTACAAATACTCAGTATGCTGTGCAGGGCGATAGCCTGAAAATAAACCTCGTTGTAAACAACCGTTCTGGTGCAAATATTGTAAGTGCCGATGCTCATTTGAATAAGGACTATGTAATTTTTGATCAGCTTACAAAAAATAAAAACTCAGCAAAGGAGTATACCATGTTTATCAGCCCGGCTACAAAACCAACACAGCCTTACTGGCTTGAAAGCCCGATGGACAAAGGAAGTTTTAATGTTACCGATCAGCAACAGGTAGGCAAGGGCGAAAGCGATCCTTTCAGCGTTGTGTTCAGTATGCTGATTGAAGGGAAAGAATTTAAGTTTACAAAACCCGTGAGGTACAAGCATACCGATCCGGTGAAGGGTGAGGTATATCAACCGGTAACCATACTGCCTAAGATTGAGCTGAATTATTCATCTGATGTTTTTCTGGCTATCAATAATAAGCCTGTAGAAATTGGTACACAGGTAAAATCAAATCTTTCGTCTCCATCCGCCATAACTGTTACCAAACAAACTTCTGATAAGATCAGCAACAATAATAACCCGTTTGTTTTTAACAGCGATGCAGAAAGCCAGGTTAATCATGAATCATCAACATTTAACTTTAAAGAGACAGATGGCGATTATGTTGAAGAGATTAAAATACAGGCAGGTGATGGCAAACAGGTTTTTCATCAGTACAAAAAAAATATTGAGTACGATCATATTCCTTCCATCGTTTATTTTCATGAGGCTACGGCTAAACTTTCTAAAATTGATTTGAGAACTGAAGGACATCTCGTTGGTTATATTCCGGGAGCAGGGGATAAAATTCCTGAAGCATTGATAGTGATGGGATATAAAGTTGTGACTCTTAAAGAATCAGATATCAGTGCAGCCAACCTTAAACAATTTGATGCAATTGTAACCGGCGTACGGGCTTACAATACCAACGAATGGATGAATAATGTGTATTATGAGTTGATGAAGTATGTGGAGGATGGCGGTGTTTTATTAGTTCAATACAACACCAGCAACAGGATAGGGCCTGTTGTAGCAAAGATTGCACCTTATCCGTTCAGTATTACCCGCAACAGGGTTACTGATGAAGAGGCAAAAGTTAATTTTTTACTTCCCGATCATCGGGCATTGAATTATCCGAATAAAATAACTGACAAAGATTTTGATGGTTGGATTCAGGAGCGGAGTATCTATCATGCAGAAAAAACAGATACTGCATACAAAAAAATATTAAGTATGAAAGATCCCGGCGAAAAAGAACATGATGGCAGTCTTATAATTGCTGATTATGGCAAAGGGAGATTTGTTTATACAGGTTTGGTTTTCTTTAGAGAATTACCGGCAGGGGTTCCTGGAGCATACCGGTTATTTGCAAATTTGATTGCTAACAACAGGGCGAAGTATATAAAGTAAATAGAGGCTGCCATTCCTAACGAACTGAGGAATCTGCAGAATGAAGGTACAAATGCTCAGTTGAGATTCTTCGCTATCGCTCAAAATGACAAACAATAATTTTATGCAAAACGAAAAATCATATTGGAGTAAATGGTATTTGGCAGTATTTCTTTTTCTGGTTATCCAGATCATAATCTTTTACTGGATAACTAAATCATTTTCATGAGTAGTATTGACTGGATCATATTATGTGTTACGCTGGCCAGTATTGTTGCTTATGGTATTTACAAAAGCCGTACAACAAAAAACCTGGATGGGTATTTTTTAAGTAACCGTTCGTTGCCCTGGTATTTAGTACTGCTGAGTATTATGGGTACACAGGCAAGTGCCATTACTTTTTTAACAGGCCCGGGGCAGGCTTACAGCGATGGTATGCGCTTTGTGCAATATTATTTTGGTTTGCCGCTGGCGATGATTGTCATCAGCATTTTTTTTGTGCCGGTCTTTAACCGCTTAAAAGTTTATACAGCATACGAGTTTTTAGAAAACCGGTTTGACCTGAAAACCCGGACCCTTACTTCGTTTTTATTTTTATTATCACGTGGCTTAAGTACGGGTATCAGTATTTTTGCACCTTCTATTGTGTTGAGTTCTTTAATGGGCTGGAATATTTATTATACCAACCTGGTAATGGGGGGGCTGCTTATTATTTATACCATGAGTGGCGGTGCTAAAGCGGTAGCACACACACAGAAACTGCAGATGATCATAGTTTTTATTTCTTTATTTATTGTGGGATACCTGGCCGTTAAATTATTGCCTGATGCTGTTGGTTTTACAGATGCGTTGCAAAAAAGCGGAGAGATGGGTAAGATGAATATCATCACCACAGGTTTTACTGATAAAGGTTTCGACTGGCAGGACAAATACAATATATGGAGCGGATTGATTGGTGGATTTTTTCTGGCACTAAGTTATTTTGGGACTGATCATAGCCAGGTAGGTCGTTACCTGACAGCTAAAGATGTAAAAGAAAGCAGGCGGGGGTTGTTGATGAATGGTTTGGTGAAAGTACCCATGCAGTTCTTTATTTTGTTGCTGGGGATATTGATCTTTTCGTTTTACCAGTTTAATAAAGCACCCATTTATTTTGACCAGGCAAAAGTAATTGTGGCCAAGCAAACGCCTTTTAAGGATTCGCTTACAGCCATTGAAAGCCGCTATGATGCTGCTATTGCAGGTACCTCTATAAAGCAGGCCGGCGCTTTAAGAGCACAGTACCGGGAAGTGTTGCAAAAAGCGTTACCCGGACAAGACACCAATGATAACAATTATATCTTCCTTCGTTTTGTGATGGATTATTTGCCTGTGGGATTAATCGGGTTAATTATTGCCATAATATTTTTAGCTTCCTGGGGCAGTATTGCGGCAGCATTAAATTCTCTGGCAGCGGTTACGGTTGTTGATTTTCATAAAAAGTTTTTTGTAAAGGACGAAACTGAGATTAAGGATTACAAGGTATCGCAATGGTACACATTTGGCTGGGGTGTCTTCTGTATCATTATTGCCATGTTTGCACAAAACATTGGTAACAGTTTAATTGAGGCGGTGAATATTCTGGGTTCTTTATTCTATGGAGTGATACTTGGTATATTCCTGGTTGCGCTGGGTATGAAATTCATAAGAGGCCATGCCGTATTTTATGCAGCATTAGTTTCTGAATTGCTGGTAATATTGGTTTATCAGCAAAACTGGGTTTCTTTTTTATGGCTCAATGCAATCGGGGCAATATTGGTTATTATACTAGCTTCCCTATTTCAGCTTTTTACGAAACAAAAAAGTGCTGCAACGCTTTCAGAAAAATAGTAAGCCTATTATTTTAAATTATTTACAGAGAGAGGGTTACCTACCCATACTTGCCAGAGACCTCTCTGCCGATAGTCAGGCAAGCCAAAGGCATTGGGATAGATAGAAAATGTATTAAGTTTGGAGAAGAATACTTAATGAGCGAAAACTTCTATTCTTCAATTATGTTGACTTTTTTTGATTTCTTATACTATTCCATTTATAAATTATATAATGAAGCCAAAGACGGTGGCTCTGAATTTGCGGCAAGTTGTGCAATAGCAGGCCTTCAGTCGTTTAATATTTCTTCTGCGATATTTCTTTATGGAATTATAGTGTATAACAATGGTGTAGTATACGCTTCTAAGATATTTGCAGGCATCTTAATTGTAACCTTAATAGCTTTGAATTATATCCGGTATATCTGGATTAAAAAATTCCATTATGAAGTTATTAGAGAAAAATTGGAACTGAAATCTCTAAAATATCGAAAAAGAAACAGGTTATTTCAGATTATATATTTATTAGGAACTATTACCCTATTTTTTAGTTTAGTTTTTTATTTAGCAAGTAAGAAAATGTAAAAGATCAATTTTTATATTAGGCCAACCTTTTTTTTCTTTCAAGTGCAAAACAGAAAGCGCCGCAGTAATGCGACGCTTTCTGTAATTATATTTTGCAATTACTTTAAACCCTTCTGAAACTCTTTATTGATTTTTATATAATCATCATTCTTAGCTTCTGTAGCTAAATCCAACGACTTTTGCGAACTCGCCATAGCGCCTGTTTTATCACCCATCTCTTTCTGTATTTTAGCTTTATATATCCACATCCAGAAAGCCTGATCGTTTTCTGCAATGGCTTTAGTTGTGTTTTCTAATGCAGCTGCTAAGTTATGATCGTACTCATTATAGAATTGTGCTGCCTGCCAGTATGGTTTTTTATCTGTTTTCATGGCTGCTTCAATTTGTGCACGTACTCTTTCTTTAAAATTTGCTGCAATGGGAATACTTACTGCAATATTCTCCCATTTAATTTCCAATGCACAACTGGTTGGCATTACATCCGAAAACTCCATGGTAAATGTTTCAATCCTGTTTTTCAATTTAGATACAGGTACTGTAAAACGGGCAACATCTTCCGATTCTTTGTATCCATCACTTCCCCAATTGTTCAGGCCTTTGTTTATTATCACTTGCCAGGAAGAGGCACCCGGGATTGTGTACAGCACATAAGTTCCGCTATCAATCTGTTTGCCGTTAATTTCTACAGGATCGCTGAAGATGATACGGGTAGCAGCATTGGCACCGGTACGCCATACTTTATTATAGGGAACGAGGTCGCCGTAAATTTTACGGCCTTTTGCAGATGGCCTTGAATAGATAAGGGTAACAGTGCCTATGGCAAAATCCTGTTTAACGGTTTGTGTTGGCGATGGTGCCGGCATTTTTACCTGTGCTGTACTTAATAAAGCAAAGCCGGTTATTGCCATGGCTGATAATAATACCTTTTTCATTAGTTAATTTTTAGTGTACTAAAGTACAAAAGGAAAATAAGATTGAGAAGAGAATTATGCGGCTGTTAAAACTTCACTTTTACACTCGCCGAAGTATTTTTACCCTTTTTTACTTTCCACTGCGGGCCTTCCATTATCAGGCGTTTTGCAGCTTCATCGTATTCGGCGCCAAGCGATTTGTTTACTCTTATATTTGAAATGGTACCATTCGATTTTACATCAAAACTCAGTTCCACTTCTCCATGAAAATCACGTTTCAGCATTTCTTCGGGTATCTCCAGGTTATTGGCAACATAAGTATTGTAATTCTCCCAACCATCGGCGGGCTCTACGTTTATAACACTGTCTATCAGCAGTGTTGCCCGGCGTGATTTTTGATTTGCAGCCATATCCATATTGCCAATAACTGTTTTATCTTTTTCGGCAAATGCATCTTCCTGCAAAATAATTTTGGACTGCGGCTGGTTATTACGCAGGGTAATGGTTTTTGGCAGATACCCGACCGACCGTACATCAATATTTAAAACACTATCGGTAGAAACCAGCCTCACCATTCCTTTTGCATCGGCATAGGTTCCAAAATTTTCTTTTTTAATAGCAATATTGGTAAAGGGTAGTGGCGAATTATCGGCACCTACCACCTGTGCTGTAAAATAATTGTTTAAAGCCTGTTCTTTTTTATTAACTCCGCTTCCCTGGCTTTTTTGTTTACTCATTTCAACAGCACTGTTTGCTTTAACTATGGCTTTGTTTTTTGCATTTGATGTTTCTTCAGCTAACAGGGTGTTTTCATTTTCTGCTGTCCTTTTAGGAGCAGATGCAGTTGCCATATTTTTATCTTCGATATCCGTTACTATCGGAGAAAGCTCTACGGTTTTTGACTCGGCTGTTTTTACCTGCGTTGCACCTGGCTGTATAACAATATCATCTGCGCTTGTAGTAGCTGCTGCGGCTTTGGGAGTCTCCTCCCTGAGCTTATTTAATTCTTCTTTAGTATCCGATGCGGTAGGATTTACGGAGGCTGTTACAGAAACCGGAGCCTCGTTTTGAGTGGAGGTATCTTTACTGGCAGTAATGGTTTGTGCAATTTGCTGTGTTTGCTCTTCAGGTACAGTATTGTTTCTGGTAAGAACAAAAGTTAAAGCTGCACCGGCACACACTATTAAAACTGCTGCAGCAGTTTTCCACCAGTTATTTTTAGATTTGTGTAAAGGAATAACTTTTGCAACCGATCCTTTTTCTGCTATCTCTGCACGTAATGCAACCAATTGGTTATTCCATTCAGCATCTTTCATAGCTTCATAACCTTCCATGGCCTCAGCTAAAAACGGATCATCTAAGGCGGCTTTTTCCATGGCATGCATCTGCTGCTGCGACAGTTTACCTGCAAGATATTGTTCAATATCTCCGGCATTGTAAATAATATTTTTATGATCGCTGCTCATGTTGTTTACCCGTCAATTTTTACTTGTTTTTCTTCCAGGCAGATTTTTAAGTTCCGTTTACCATTCTGTATATAACTCCGCACTTTATTCCAGTCAAACCCGGTTATTTCAGCAATTTCCTTATAGCATTTACTTTCTAAATAAAATAACATAACTGATTGCTTTTGTTCATCGGGTAAAGTGTCGATACATTGCTCTAATTTCTTAAAATTTTCTTCTTTTTCCAAAGCCTCGCCATTCAGATGCATATTTTGTTCAGAATACATAAATACAGGGTTAAATTCTGTAGTTTTTAAGTTTCTGGGGCTTCTCAACTGCATCAGGCAGTAATTTCGTGCCAAAACATGTAACCAGCCCTTAAAATTATCAACTTCATGTACCTTTAATTTTGTATTAAGCTCGTCAAAAATGTCCATTACGGCATCTTTACTGCGTTCGCTATCCTTAAAGTATTTAAGGCAAACACCAAATACCAGGTCCATATATCGCTGGTACAAAGTGCTCAGATGCGTAATATCGCCACTTGCTTTAAATGCAACAAGCAATTCTTTGTCTGTGGATTTATCTGGAGATATGTTTTTTAAAAATGCCAAATATTCGGGTAATTGCCTGTTTTGATTAAAAGTACTTCAAAGTTATTGCTTTTGTAATTGTTTTTGATAATGACAGCGTTGTTTATCACATCATGTACCCGCCTCATTATGATGGGTAATCTTTGTATATAGAGAATTGAAATTTAGTTGGTAGAGGCAGTTATCAGCTTTGAAGATTCAGCTTATTCAAAATAAACCTTTACGGTTTGGTAGAAAAGCCGGCTGTTCATGTACTGGCTTTGCTGCAATTGTTTTTCGGAAAAACTCTGCAAACCCAGCAAACCGGCGGCATTACCTTTGTTGATGGCTATTTCAAGGTATCCGGCAGAATTGAAAAGTGCCAGTTTTTCTCCTTCATTAACATCAGCATAAGTTTCGCTGATCCTGTCAATTACTTCATCACGTTTAAAAGCTATTTTAAAACTGCGTCCTTTGCGTTGCTCTTCAAATTCATCTTTATGAATGTTTACAATTACATTCTCAAAATTATCAACAAAGATGATCTGCCCTTCTATGTAACCACTGCCCAGTAATGGCCGCAAAGGGTTTTTTACATGAATGGAAACATCGGTATTACCCAGATCTTCTAACTTTTTTCCGGCATTGAGTGCACTGAATGCTTTGCCGAAAACCGATGTGCAGTAAATGGTATTTTTATGTTGATTTTTTTCCAGCGTTAGTGCTGCAACCTTTTGTGGAACCTCTTCCAGTATCATGGTCAATAATCCATTATCGGCACAACCAATAAACTGCCCGTTATGTTCGGCCAGTAAAAGATGTTCGGGCTTTTCATCAAACAGGTTAACCAGCACCAGATGAAAACTGCCCGCCGGAAAGTTTTTAATAGCATTACGGCAAACATAAGCCGCCTGCGGATAATTAAACGGAGAGAGGTTATGGCTTACATCAATTAAAGTAAAATCCTTATTGTTTTGTAGCAGCTGCCCCTTAACAGCCCCAATCAGAAAATCCTGGTGACCAATATCGGATGTTAGTGTTACTAAGGGCATTATCAGTTGAAGTATTGTTTTTAATGAGTTAATTTGTTTTTCTACCGGGCCAGTTCTCCGTTTTTAAAGAAGAATTTTTTAACCAGTTTATCAGCCAGCGAAGGGAAAAACCGGTTCATAAAAACCGTGCGTTTGCCGGTGAAAGTAAGCACTAGGGTTCTTTTTCTTTTTTCGATGGCTGTTAAGATATGTGCTGCACATTTTTCCGAACTCATCATTTTAACTTCATCCATAGGGCTTTCACCATGCGATTTACCCTGTTTGTTCAGCGCTACGTTCCTGATATTTGATGAAGTGAAGCCGGGGCAAACCCACATTACATTTACATCACTGTCAATCAGCTCTGTTCTTACCGCTTCTAAAAAACCATTCATGGCAAATTTACTGGCAGAGTAACCACTGCGGCCAGGCAGCCCTCTGAAACCTGCAATAGAAGAAACTCCAACTATGGTTCCTTTGCGTTCGATTATAGAATCGAGTGCAAGTTTGGTACAGTACAGGGTTCCGTTAAAATTAATATCCATTACTTTACGGATGACATCAACATCCAGGTCTTTCAGTAATGCCCTCATTGAAATACCAGCATTGTTGATAAGAATATCAATGCCTCCAAAAACATTAATGGTAGTATCGATAAAATTTTTACAATCGTCATAATTACTCACATCGGCAACAATAGTATGTAATGGTTTTCCGGAGTGGAGTAATTGCAGGTCGTATAATTTATCCTGATTACGGCCACAGGCTGCTACTTTTGCTCCCAAAGGTATTAGTGCATCAACCAATGCCTTACCAATACCATCGCTGCCACCGGTAATTACTACAACTTTGTTTTTGAAAAATGCTGCTGTCATAGTTACAAAAATAGAGGGATTAAACTGCCCGACACAATTTAAAATAAGAAAAAAATCGAATTGGTGGATATAATTGCAATCGGATCACAACGCAGTTACTTACCGGCTCAATCGCTAAAACAAAAAAAGGAATTCATTGCTGAATTCCTTTTGTGATCCCGCTGGGACTCGAACCCAGGGCCCATACATTAAAAGTGTATTGCTCTACCAACTGAGCTACAGGATCAATCACCCTTTTTTTAATTTTAGGAGTGCAAAGATAAGGGTATTGACTTAAAAAATTCAACCTGAACTTATTTTTTATTAAGGGCTTAAAAATATGTTGATAATTATTCTATAAAGCCATTAAACTGCATCCACGTATATCACTGTTATCAACTCTTCCGGGCACTTCAAAGCTTTCATTGCTGTGCAAGCGGCCAATATCATCAGTGGCAATAAAGCTGCAGCTGTAAATATTGGCGAGGTCAATAATATTAATTACACCCGTTATGGGTTTATCAACAACTGTTGCTGCAGTTCTTACATGAAAGGGATCATCTTCTTCCCTGATCAGTATTTTCATCCAGTTGGGGCAATGAAAAATACCATCGCCTTTTGAATAAGCCTGTGATAATAATTCTGTCATTCCATATTCGGAGTGAATTAAACTGAGGCCCAATTGAGTCTGTAATACCTTATGTACTTCTGGCCGGGCCATTTCAATTCTTTTCCCTTTCATTCCGCCTGTTTCCATTACAATGGTATGTCTTAACTGCATAGGGTGCTTTTCTGCAAAATCAAGCAGGGCATAAGTAACACCAATGAGCAATGTTGATATTTTTAATAATTCATTATGTATTAAAGTGCGGTGCAGTTTTTCATGATCGTACAGGTAAAAGCCACTGAGTTCATTGCTGCTTGATTTTATCAGTTCATCAACCATCAGCACCAATGAAGAGTTTTTTCTTTCGAGGTAAGCAGGTAATAAGCCAAGAATACATTTTTTTTCGGCCGGCCCATAAAATTTTTCGAAACATGACGTAAAACTTTGCCGGTAGATATCAGTATCTTTTACAAAATGCCTGCTGTTTATTGAGTTTGTTGTACCGCTGCTTTCAAAAACTATATCTGTTTCAAAAGCTGTGGTTTTAATTTCATGCGATTTAAAAAAGGAAATGGGTAGAAAGGGTATCTTCTCAATTAAATTTACAGTGGCGGGGTTAACTTTCAATACATCGCAATATCGCCGGTAAACTATATTGTTTTGGTATTGATAATTGAACAAATCAATGGCTAATTCGTTAAAGTTATCAGCAGAGGCAGCGAATACCCTGTTTTCAAGCTCATTATTTTTAACGGATTGTTTCACCTGCTTTCATTAAATTTGACTTACAAAATACAAAGATGCGCTACACTTTAATATTTGCCATGTTTATTTTACTTTTTTCATCATGCAAAAAAGATAAATTTACAACTGCACCACAAATTACATTTAAAACATACAACCCCGACCAGGGAAGTAACTACAGTAATAACAACAGTCAACCGGTTATGGTGCTTGAAATTACTGATGCAGAGGGTGACCTTGGCTTTATTGCGGGTAAAGACACTGCCAAAGTATATATTAAGAATATGCTTACCAGTAAAGAAGATTCTCTTATTTTTCCTGATCTGGCTGCTGCCAGTAAGTCGAATTTTAAAGCAACTATTGAAATTGGGTTGCTGAGTGTTATGGGTGGACGCAACCTGCCTGTTAACCAACGGCCATATGTTGATACGCTTTACTTTGAAGTTTATGTGAAGGATTTTGCCAAGAATAAGAGCAATGTAATCCTTACCGATAAACCATTTTACTATTTCTCACTTCCATAATGAAGTGGTTTCAATTCATCTTATCTCATTCTGTTTTTGTTGCAATCTGTGCGGTTGCGCTGGCATTTCAAACAGTACAATTGCTTGATTTTACCTCTAATGTTTTTGTTTACGGGTTTATCTTTTTTGCAACACTCTGCAGCTATAATTTTTACTGGCTGTTGAGTAAAGCTGCATTATCGGGCAGCATCACAATAAAAAATCTTTTTAAAAAAGAAAGATCGGGCATGTTGATGATGCTGATAGCCGGTGCAGGTATGTTGTATTGTTTTTTTGAATCGGCACTGTCAATAAATTTTGTTGTAACTGCGATAGCGTTGACCATCATTTATGCTGTTCCGCTTTTACCGTTTCAGTTTTTAAAATTTACCCGCAGGGCAGGAGTGTTGAAAACATTTTTGCTGGCCTTTACCTGGGCTTACGTAACGGTGTTTATCCCTTTACAAAAAACATACTGGCTGTTGGATAATGCCGACCTGTTTATTTTTACACGACGCTTTTTATTTATGCTGATGCTTTGTATCATTTTTGATAACCGGGATAAAGCAGTAGATAAGATAAGAGGTTTGCACAGCCTGGCAACCGACCTGAAGCCAATGGCTTTAAATATACTCATCTGTATCATTTTCGCTGTGTTGTTCATCAGTAATCTGTTTTATAAAGATTTTGACATACATTTTTATCACTCCATAGGCCTGCAGGTTTCCACACTGGGTTTATTGATTGTATATTTTTTCTCCCTGAAAAAAAGGGGTTATTTCTTTTATTATTTTGTGGTGGATGGGATGATGTTATTTTCGGCTTTAGCAACATTCGTAGCTGGTATTTAAGTAATTTTGCTGCAATTAAATTATTATTATGGCTAAAGCAAAAAAATCAAAGAGCATTCTTAACGAACAATCGTATAGTTTTTTAAAATCGTATATCAACAATCCCTCTCCAACAGGTTTTGAAAGCAGCGGACAAAAAAAATGGCTCGACTATGTTAAACCATATGCCGACAGTTTTTTTACCGACCCGTATGGAACGGCTGTTGCCGTTCTTAATCCCGACGCTCCTTTTAAAGTGGTGATTGAAGCGCATGCCGATGAAATAAGCTGGTTTGTAAATTATATTTCTCCGGAAGGTTTGATCTACTTAAAACGCAACGGCGGTGTTGATCACCAGATTGCACCATCCATGCGTGTTTTGGTTCATGGAAAAAAAGGAGCGGTAAAAGCTGTTTTTGGCTGGCCGGCCATTCATACCCGTTTGGGAGCTGATAGTAAAGAAACTCAACCTAAAGTAGATAACCTTTTTCTGGATTGCGGAGCCCGCAATAAAAAAGAAGTAGAAGCTTTGGGGATTCATATTGGCGCTGTAGCCACTTACGAAGAAGGTTACGAAGAGATTGCTTATGGGCATTTAATTGGCCGTGCATTTGATAACCGGATTGGCGGTTTTATGATTGCCGAAGTAGCCCGCCTGTTGAAAACGAATAAGAAAAAATTACCCTTTGGTTTATACATTGTAAATGCCGTGCAGGAAGAAATTGGTTTACGCGGTGCCGAAATGATTGCCCGCCGCATTAAGCCAGATGTTGCTATTATCACCGATGTAACGCATGATACCACCACACCCATGATCAGTAAAATGAAAGAAGGTGAATGTAGTTGTGGTGCCGGTCCATCGTTAACCTACGGCCCTGCAGTACATAATAAACTGCTCGACTTTATAAAAACAATTGCTGAGAAAAATAAAATTCCTGTGCAGTATCATACCGTAAGCAGAAGCACCGGAACCGATACCGATGCATTTGCATACAGCAACGATGGCTGCCCGTCGGCTTTAATTTCAATTCCGTTACGTTATATGCATACTACTGTTGAAATGCTGCACAAAGATGATATAGAAAATACAATCAAACTGATGTACGAAACTTTATTAAGCTTAACGCCCAAAACAAACCTGAGTTATTTTAGATAAGTGCAAGTAAATGATATGGAAGACAGGTTTATAAAATACTCAAAGCTATACGCACTCATTTTTTTAATGTTTGTTTCAGTGCCTGTTATTTTGGCGATACTGATTGCAGCTTTTTACGGACTCTCCAAGCTGGTTTCATCCAGTATTGTTGATATCAGTTTTGGTTTGTGTGTTATAACATTGGCTCCGGCATTGTTTTCCTCAGTGTATGTTATCTTTTTTAAAAGAACTACAAAGCATCCGGTTGCCTGGGTACGTATTTTTTCAAAAATATTATTTGTAGCCGGTATTGCCATCAGTGCTTATGTTTTGGTGACTGATATGATTCTGTTCTTTACAAAATTCGATATAGATATTTCAGCCTATCGCTGTTTTAGTTTGCCCTATATGGCCGGTAATGTAGCCAGCTTATTTTTGATAGCCATCATTCAAGCATTTTCAACCAGTAAAGAAGTTGACTGGATGGACAGGAAGAAGTAAATACTTACTTATATCGCTAAAATATAAATTCCCCCCTGAGAACAGGAGGGAATTTCTTTAACCCTTAAAACAACCAACATGAAACCTGTTGATAGCTTAACTAACATACTTACGGTTATTTAGCTGCTTTGGTTGTGTATTTTCAATAAATTTTATGTTAAAGCTAAATCAAGTACCTGCTGCATGGTTTTTACATAGTGAAACTTGATACCTTTTATGTACTGCGGGTTAATTTCAATTACATCTTTTTCATTCTGCCAACACATGATGATTTCCTTTAAACCCGCTCTACGGGCAGCTAATACCTTTTCTTTAATACCTCCAACCGGCAAAACCTGTCCACGCAGGGTTATTTCTCCTGTCATGGCTAAATAAGGTTTTATTTTGCGGCCGGTAAAGGCACTGGCCAGGGCCGATAACATCGTTATTCCGGCACTTGGACCATCTTTAGGTACTGCACCTTCGGGTACATGCACATGAACATCTTTTTTATTGAAGAGTTCTATATCTAACCCTAATTTTTTGCAATTAGCTTCCAGGTAGGTAAAAGCAGTACTCACACTTTCTTTCATCACATTACCTAAATTACCCGTAAGTTTTAATTCACCCTTGCCTTCGCTTAACTGCGATTCAATAAAAAGAATATCTCCGCCAACATAGGTCCATGCTAAACCAACTGCCACGCCCGGCATATTGGCAATTTTATACAGATCGTTACTGTATTTAGGCTTGCCCAATATCTTTTCTACATCATTGCTGGTAATGGTGGCTTTTAGTTTTCCTTTTATAACATATTCTTTAGCCTGGTAGCGCATGATATTAGCCAGCTGCCTGTCTAATTCACGTACGCCGCTTTCCCTGGTATAATCCTGAATAATTTTTTCCAGTACGTTTTCACTTAATTTAAACTTGATATCTTTTAAGCCATGCATCTCTTTTTGCTTGGGCATCAGGTGACGCTTGGCAATTTCAATTTTCTCTTCAACGGCATAGCCGCTCAAATCAATAATTTCAAGCCTGTCTCTTAATGCAGCAGGTATATTGCTTAAATTATTTGCAGTTGCAATAAATAAAACCTTGCTCAGGTCGTATTCAAGCTCTAAATAATTATCATAAAAAGTATTGTTCTGCTCGGGGTCTAAAACCTCCAGCAGTGCCGATGAAGGATCGCCACGATGATCGCTGCCTACCTTATCAATCTCATCCAGTATCATTACCGGGTTGCTCGATTTTACTTTTCGTATAGATTGTAAAATACGCCCCGGCATAGCACCAATATAGGTTTTACGGTGGCCACGTATCTCACTTTCGTCATGCAATCCGCCCAAACTTACCCGTACATATTTACGTTGAATAGCTGCTGCAATACTTTTCCCTAAACTGGTTTTACCAATACCCGGAGGGCCCAGAAAACAAAGTATCGGCGATTTCATATCGCCTTTTAGTTTTAATACAGCCAGGTATTCTAAAATTCGTTCTTTAATTTTTTGCATACCGTAATGATCATGATCCAGCACTTTTTTTGCTTTCTTTAAATCATAGGAATCTTCAGTCACTTCGTCCCAGGGTAAATCCAGCATTAAGTCAAGGTGATTATACACCACTGAGTAATCGGGTGTTGATGGATGCATCCGCTCCAGTTTTTCTGCACCTTTGGTAAACATATCCTTTGCAGCCGCAGGCCATTTTTTATTTTCTGCTTTTTTAAGCATGTCTTTTACTTCAGCCACATTATCGCCACCCAGTTCATCTTTAATGGCTTTCATCTGCTGCTGCAAAAAATATTCACGTTGCTGCTTATCTAGCTCGGCACGGGTTTTATTGGTTACTTTATTTTTAAGCTCGGTGTATTGCAGTTCTGTCTGCATTAAATTCATCAGCAGCTCAGCTCTTGCTTTAATATTGCTGATCTCCAGCAGGCGCTGTTTATCTTTTATATCGCTGTTTAAATTGCTGCTTACAAAATGAATGAGGAACGAAGGATTCTCAATATTCTTTAAAATAATAGCTGCTTCGCTGGGCAGGTTGGGAGAGAGGTTGATAATCTGCCCCGCCAGATCTTTAATACTGCCAATCATGGCATCAAAGTCGGGATCATCTGTTAACGCCTCATCAGTTAAAACTTCAATCTTTGCTTTAAAATATGGATCATCTGCAGTAACCTCCTGAATTTTGCATCGCTTACGTCCCTGAATAATAATCGTTGTTCCGCCATCGGGCATTTTTATCAGCTTGGCAATTTTTGCAACGGTACCAATATCTTCCAGATCGCTTACCGTTGGTTCTTCCACGGTACTGTCTTTTTGCGCCACAACGCCTATCAATTTGTCAGCCTTATAAGCGTCAGTTACTGCTTTAATGCTTTTATCTCTGCCAACAGTAATAGGTATTACAACACCGGGAAAGAGTACTGTATTCCGTAAAGCCAGTAAAGGTATTTCGTCTGGAATCGGCTGGTCATCAGCACTTCCGTCATCATCTTCATTTAGGGGAATGATTGGCATAAACTCCATTTCATCTTCACCGCCCTGCAAATAAAACTTGTTATCCATAATTTTCTCAATATATAGTCAAAATGTCAAAACACACAGCAATTAGCTGGTTTTTATGTGGATGGGTATATAGTCAATATTAATGCCAACAAAGAAAAAAGCTATTAGCCTTTAGCTACTAACCAGAATGTATTGCTAACAGCTAATAGCTAACTGCTAATCCCTAAATTTGCAGCGATGTACATAAACCTTAACGATAAGGAACAGGAAATCTTAGAAAAAATCGCCCAATCTGCGCAAGAACTGGATGTGCCCTGTTATTTGATAGGCGGATTTGTGAGAGATAAGATACTTGGCCGGCCAACCAAAGACATGGATATTGTTTGTGTGGGAGATGGTATTGAACTGGCAGCAAAAGTGGCCGAAAAATTTATACCTAAGCCAGAAGTGAATTTTTTTAAAAATTTCGGTACAGCGCAAATAAAAGCTGACGGACTTGAGATTGAATTTGTAGGAGCAAGAAAGGAAAGTTATAATGCCGACAGCCGTAAGCCTGCTGTTGAAACCGGTACAATTGAAGATGACCAGAACCGCCGCGACTTTACCATCAATGCCATGGCCATTAATTTAAATAAAGTTGACTTTGGTGAACTTGTTGATCCGTTCAATGGTATTCATGATCTGGAAATAAAAAACATTCAAACACCGCTGGCACCTGCACAAACTTTCAGCGATGATCCATTGCGGATGATGAGGGCTGTTCGTTTTGCAGCGCAGTTAAATTTTACGATTCATCCCGAAACCTTTGCTGCCATTAAAGAAAATGCCCAACGCATAAAAATTGTAAGCGCCGAAAGAATCACAGATGAACTGAATAAAATATTGATGAGTGAAAAGCCATCCATAGGTTTTGATCTGTTGTACAAAAGCGGGTTGCTTAAAATTATTTTTCCGCAGATGGTTGAACTCGCCGGTGCTGAGTATATTGACGGACATGGCCACAAGGATAATTTTTATCATACTATACAGGTGGTAGATAATATTGCGAAAAACACCGACGATCTATGGTTACGCTGGGCTGCGGTATTACATGATATTGCCAAGCC
>JBATAS010000017.1:0-1789 GCA_049661965.1 Ferruginibacter sp.
TTCGGATGGTGTTGGAATGGTATAAGCTTCAAAAACAAAAGTGCGTATAAGGGTTGCGGCAACAATGGCAAAGGCTGCAGCATCAATCCATTCCCTGATTCCTGATTTTTTATAATTTTTCACAACCGCCACACCGGCAAATCTTTCATTCTTTGAATATCCGAGGTAAGGAAAATACAGAAAGGGAAAAAAAACGGCTGCCGCATGATGCCAGAATCCAAAGCGGCCAAAATGTTCAACAAATTTTATACAAATCCAGATGGTGATAAACTGACCGGCAATTGGAATAAACTGTAAAAAGAACCAATATTTTTTCAGTTCCATTTTTTGAACCATGCACCAGGTATTATAAAAAGGAACGAAGGCCTTCCAGCCTTCAATACCTGCTTTTTTAAACATACCGTACATACCAATATGCCAGCCTATGGTTCCAATAATAAATACGATCCAGCCTATACTCATGCGTTAAATTTTAGAAGTGCCAAAAATACCATATTAAACCCTTTTTTAAAGATTTAAATAAATAATGTTTTCAAATGTTTAACAGATAACATTAATTGAGCTTTAATATTGTATTAATACAGTTACTTACTTCTTCGGCCTTGTTCATGATCATAAAATGGCCGCCCTTTTTTATAGTAAAGTCGGGTTTAATATTTTTTATGGGAAACATATTGTCGTTGTCGCCATGAATATGATAAATTCCCGGATGTTTCCAGTCGTTTTTCCAGTTTATAGCCTGGTTTACCGCCCAGTTGGTATAAGGCAGATCGGCTTCTCTTCGGAGGGAAGCCACCAATGTTTTTTCTTCGGCCGATTTTACACCGAGCATTCTGTTCTGTATGGGTTGTGTAAGTTTTGATGAACGCATGGGTATCATTTTATTAATACGGAGTTTTGCTACTGTCTTCATCCACCAGGGCAATTCACTGGAAGATTTAATACTGGAAATGATAATTATTTTTTGTACCGGCACCTGTTTGGCAATCTCGGTACATAACATACCGCCAAACGAAAGCCCCATCAGTATTGGATTCTCCTCAGCAATACCAGCCCTCATTCTTGCAGCATAATCAGGTAATGTTTCATCGGCTACAGGCATCAACCACCTGATAACTTCTAATTTGAAATCAGGTATTATCAATTTAGAAAATGCTCTTTCATCGGCTCCTAATCCACTTATGCAATAAATAGTTTTCATTATAATTCTACAAGGAATGTTTAATACTTTATCACTGTTACTTTACTTCCGCGGCAACACATAATTTTCAACATCTTCCAGCGTTATAGTCTTACCTGATAAGATGATCAACCGCTCTACCACATTTCTTAATTCACGGATGTTACCGGTCCAGTTATAATTTTTAAGTGCTTCCATGGCTTTTTCATCAACAGCTTTTTTAGGCTGTCCATAGTCGCTGGCAACAATATCCAGAAAATGATCAACCAGTGATGGCACATCATCCCTGCGTTCGTTTAAAGACGGAACATGAATAATGATTACACCCAGGCGGTGATACAGATCGAGCCGGAAATTTTTCTCATCTACTTCCTTAAGCAGATCTTTATTGGTGGCTGCAACCACCCGTACATCTACCGAAATATCTTTGTCGGCTCCTACCCTTGTTATTTTACCTTCCTGCAATGCACGTAAAACTTTTGCCTGTGCATTCAGACTCATATCTCCAATTTCATCTAAAAACAAAGTGCCGCCATTAGCAGTTTCAAATTTACCAATGCGTTGTTTTATAGCCGATGTAAATGAGCCTTTTTCGTGACCGAATAATTC
>JBATAS010000018.1:0-6045 GCA_049661965.1 Ferruginibacter sp.
CTTCAGATGTTACACTGATACCCCAGCCATTATCCTGCACCAGATAAATTATTGGCAGTTGATGCAATGCAGCAAACTGAAATGCTTCACTCACTTCTCCTTCTGTAACCGATGCATCACCCAGCGAACAGATAACAACAGGTAATTCGCCATTAACGCCTTTCTTTAATTTTTCGGATTGAATGTTTTCCAGGAATTTGATACCCTGTGCTACACCCGTTGTAGGTATGGCCTGCATACCGGTTGCACTGCTTTGATGAATAATATTAGCTTTATCATCGCCCTTGTAATTGGGATGCGAATAATATTCACGGCCGCCGGTAAATATATCATTGCCTTTAGCCAGCAATTGCAACATTAATTCGTAAGGCGAAAAACCAAGTCCTAATAAAATACTTTCATCACGGTAATAAGGACTCACATAATCACAGGGTAATAACTGAAATGCTGTAGCCAGCTGTATCGCTTCGTGGCCACGGCTTGTAGAGTGAACATATTTGCAGATCTGCCGGTTGTCTTCATAGGTATCAGCCATGGCTTTTGCAGTACACATCAGCCGGTAAGCTTTTAATAAAATATCTGTATCAATCATGTAATATATCGGTATAAAATAAATATGGGTAAAGGTATAAATAAAAAAATCGCTGAAGACAATTACAGCGATGCCAAGAGCAGTATCTAATTAATTCCGGTTATTTTACTTCAACCGAAAACAGGCTTTGTTTATCAAGAAAACCTTCCAGTACATCGCCAACAACACATTCGCCAACGCCGGCCGGTGTACCTGTAAAGATCAAATCACCAATATTTAAAGAAAAGTATTTAGAAATATTTTCAATGACCTTATCAATGCTGAAAATCATTTCGGTTGAATTGGCTGCCTGTACTTTTTCGCTGTTCTTCAACATGGAAAAATCAATGCTTTTCCTGTTAAAATCAGGTGTAAGGCTTATAAATTTCCCAACTACTGCCGAGTTATCAAATGCTTTTGATTTTTC
Source organism: Ferruginibacter sp. (assembly GCA_049661965.1). Taxonomy (GTDB): domain Bacteria; phylum Bacteroidota; class Bacteroidia; order Chitinophagales; family Chitinophagaceae; genus Ferruginibacter. The sequence continues at coordinate 999 of JBATAS010000018.1, forward strand.
CCAGGGAAGCCCTTTTGATTTCAGATCATCCTGCAGATCACGTGCGGTAAAATCAATACCAACGGTTATGGCATCGTAATAATTAGCTGCATGTTTTTCCTGGATATATTTTCCGTTTTTACAAACCCGTAAAACCAGTTCGCATTCGTAATGTAATTCGTTTGTAAACTCGGGATAATAAAATGGCGTATGACTCTGGAGCAAAGCGCTCTTTGGCTTCATAAACAATACCGGTTCGTCCGGAATACTGTTATTGAGTTCCTTAACATGATCCTTATAGTTTCTGCCCACACAGATAATCTTCATATCTCGAAGTTTTTAAAGGTATTATGATTATTGCACGAATATAGATAAATAGCTAAAAAGAAACAATTGTATTTTATTTAATATTGCTATGGTTTTACAGAAATTTTGTTATACGCCGACATGGTTTGCTCAATACCAACGCTGATAAAACTCTCCATTATTTCAATACATGTTTCTATTTTAAGCAATACAGCAGGCTCCTCGACCTTATGCCATTTACCCAATACAAAATCGGCCTGCATACCTTTTGGATAATTGTTGCCTATCCCAAATCTTAGCCTGGGGTATTTATCTGTACCCAAAATATTCTCGATATCTTTTAACCCATTATGCCCGGCAGCTGATCCGGCGGCCCGCAGCCTGATCTTATCGAGTGGCAAAGCCATTTCATCTACAATAGTAAGTGTATTTTCAAGTGGTACTTTGGTCTTATCCTGCCAGTATTTAAATGCACGTCCGCTAAGGTTCATATATGTAGTTGGACAAATACATACCACTATTTTTCCTTTAAACTTTACTTCGGCAACATAAGCCAGCCTGTCAACTTTAAAAGTTCCGCCGTGCTTTAATACAAAAGCATTCACCACATCAAATCCAATATTGTGGCGGGTATTTGCATACTCGGTTCCAATATTTCCCAAACCAATAAATAAAAATTTAGACATAAGAATGTGAATTGTGAGACGTGAATTGTGAATTGCGAGTACTCTCCCTAACTAGTCACAATATAGAATCCAACATCTGCTGCAGATCGGCTTCTGTTTTTACTAATACTTCTCTGGCTTTACTTCCCTGGTTACCGCCTACCACACCGGCAGCTTCCAGCTGATCCATCAGCCGGCCCGCCCTGTTATAACCCAATTTCATACGGCGTTGTAATAAAGATGTACTGCCTACCTGGCTGGCAACAATTAACCGGGCTGCATCCTCAAACAGAGGGTCTTTATCTCCCAGGTCAAAATCTTTTCCTTCCATATCTTTCTCATCAATATACTCTGGTAATAAAAATGGCTGCGGATATCCACGTTGCTCTCCAATAAAATCAACAATCTTATCTACTTCAGGTGTATCCACAAAAGCGCATTGCAAACGAACAACATCACCATTATAACTGATGAGCATATCGCCTTTTCCAATCAGCTGCTCTGCACCGCCGGTATCTAAAATCGTACGACTGTCTATCTTGCTGCTCACTTTAAAAGCAATACGTGCCGGGAAGTTTGCTTTTATGGTTCCGGTAATAATATTTACCGAAGGCCGCTGGGTTGCAATAATCAGGTGAATACCGATAGCCCTGGCCAACTGAGCTAAACGTGCAATAGGCATTTCAATTTCCTTACCGGCCGTCATTATCAGGTCGGCAAACTCATCAACTACCAACACAATAAAAGGCAAATATTGGTGACCTTTTTCGGGATTTAATTTGCGGCTTACAAATTTTTCGTTGTACTCTTTAATATTACGGCAACCGGCTTCCTTCAACAAATCATATCGGTTATCCATTTCAATACACATGGCATTTAAGGTATGAACCACTTTTTTTGTATCGGTGATGATGGCATCTTCCTCGCCGGGTAGTTTTGCCAGAAAGTGATTCTCAATAGTTTTATAAATACTCAGCTCCACTTTTTTAGGATCAACCAAAACAAATTTTAATTGCGATGGATGTTTTTTATACAGCAACGAAACCAGGATAGCATTTAACCCCACCGATTTACCCTGCCCCGTTGCACCAGCCATTAACAGATGTGGCATACTGGCCAGGTCAACAATAAAGTTTTCGTTATCAATTTTTTTACCAATGGCTATAGGCAACGAAAAATTGTTTTTCTGGAATTTTTCGGAGGAGAGTAAGGTTTTCATGCTTACAATACTCTTTTTTGCATTGGGCACTTCAATACCGATGGTTCCTTTACCGGGTATGGGTGCAATGATGCGGATGCCCAGTGCAGCAAGGCTTAAGGCAATATCATCTTCCAGGTTTTTAATTCTTGAAATACGTACACCTGCTGCAGGTATAATCTCATACAAAGTAACGGTTGGGCCAACAGTTGCATAAATTTTCTGAATCTGAATATCGTAATTTTTCAGGGTATTAATGATCTGGTTTTTGTTGTTTTCCAGTTCATCGGCATCCTGTACTATTTTATCGGTACCGTGATTTTCCAAAAGATCAAGTGTAGGGTATTTATAATCACGTAAATCTAAAACGGGATCATAAGGTTTTGTTGCCGCTGTTTTTACTGCAGCAACAGCTTCCTCTTCTTTTTCCGGAACAGATTTTATTTCCAGCGGCAAATCGCTTTCGGCAACAACTTTAACCGGAGTAATGGTTTGTGGAATAACCAATTCATCTTTTACAAGCGGTTCTTCCGCCTGTTCATCCTTTTCCACCATACTGATATCGTGAATAACAGCTGTGTCTTCGGGTTGGGTATTATTCAGCATTGCACTGTTTCCTTTAACCGCATTCTTTTTGCCTCCATTCTCTTCATCAGCTTCACTCCATTCTACTTTTTCAGAAATTTCTTCTGCTGCCGCATTGATATTTTCTTCGGATACCAGGTTTGCTTTTTTTGCAGGTAATTTAAACACCGGGTTAAACCGCCAGATAACATAAGCCAGTACAGCTACAATCAGTATGGCTACAGTTCCAACCTGGCCAATAGTTGTGTACATCCAGTCCCTCATCATATCGCCTGCTGCCCCTCCCCACGGAAAATGATTGCCTTTAAAAATTGCCGCTGCTGCCACACTTATCACCGGCAACCCAACTATCAGGTATTTAATATTACGGAAGATGGAAAAAACCTTCTTGCCAAAAAACAGGTTCATGCCAAAAACAAAAAAAGTTGTGCATATCAGGTATGACGCTACACCAAAGCCATGTCGAATAAAAATTTCTGAAATAAAAGCGCCAAAGGTACCCAGCAGGTTCTGCACTTTAATATCGTTAGCCAGCAACATCCGGTAACTGAACTTATCCTGGTCTTCGCCCCAGGTAAATAAATATGATGTAAAGGCAACGAAAAACAAGAAAGCCAGTAATAATAAGATACTGCCCGCTATTTTATGCGTACGTTCATCTTTCAGCAGCTGCTTTACTTCTACCTTTTCTTCCTTATCCTGCTTTAACTTATCGGGTTCCTTATCCTTGGTTTTTGAACTTTTCAATTTATTTGCCATTGCCAACAAAGATATAGAAAACCCTTACTTCAAAAACACAGTAAAAAAATGCTGTGGCTTTATGACATATCATTGATTTTATGTACGTTTGGTAAAACGAAATAACATTGAAGCAATTTGTTACCCTGCTGGCTTTACTTTTTACGTCTTGCTATTGTTATGCTCAGGTTTCTGTTGATACTTCCAGGTTTTTTGTTATTAACCAGACCGGCCAAACAAGCTTGGTTTCCAAAACGCAGCTGTTTATTGACAATACTTCACAATTAACGCTGCCCGAAATACTATCACAACCATTTACGCCCTTATCAGATTATCGAAAGCGGGCAAGAATACCACAGGCTTTACTTACTTACCCGTTTTATTTAAAGATACATATTGCCAATACTTCAGATAAAACTGTTTCGGGATATTTTTTCCCCGGCATCTTTTATGCCCGGATAGACCTGTATAAAACGGGCCAGCTGCTTGAAAAAATGCTGAATGCCGATAGTGTAACCGGCTACAGAAAATTAACGTTGGCACCCGGTGAGCAAAGCTCTTATTTAGTTGCACTTAAATTGAGTAAGAATGATTTTAATCAAATAAACCCTCAGTTTATTAATGCAGAATCTTTTCCGAAATATATGACAGATACTGTTGGATATAAATCAGATATCCAGATTTACGGATTCATCCTCAGCGGCGTATTGTTTATGATGATATTGTTCATGTTTACCAATTATATCATCAGCCGTAAAATCGAATTTATTTATAATCTGCTTTATTCAATATGTATGTTTGTGCTGATGTTCCTCAATTCTTATTTACTAAAAACGACATCCGACTTTACCTATTTCTACTACAGTTATTTTGATTTTTTTGTGTTAGTGATGGGCTTTGCATTTTACATTACGTTTATCCGCAAATTTTTAAATACCAAAACCAGGTATGAATTACTGGACAGATTATTAAAATACGGCACCCGGTTTATTATATTATTACTGGCCGCATATACAATTCTGCATTTTTTTACAGAAACATATATGCCTCAATACTACCTGGAAAATACCATGAAAATATTCAGCCTTGGCGTGGGAGTAGCATTTATTTTTCTGGCATTGAAAAAACGTGACCGGCTCTTTACTTATATTGCAGCAGGTAATGCTGCGCTTATCTTTTTTCTTTCTATATCGCTGGTAATTATTCTGCTGAATACAAAAACATACTCTTTCTTTTCTTCTGCACTGGTTCATTATAATACGGGTGTTGTTATTGAACTGGCTTTTTTTCTGATGGGCTTAACTTATAAAAACAGGCATGAGCTTATTATGGGTATAAAACAGCAGGAAGCACTAAAGCTGGAAGCCGAGAAACAGGAATTTGAAACCCAGATTGCTGTAATTAAAGCCCAGCAGGAAGTAAGAAACAGGATAAGTGCCGACATGCATGATGACCTGGGCGCCGGTATGACCACAATCCGTTTGTATAGTGAACTGGCAAGGAATAAAATGAGCGATAATCCTATTCCTGAAATTGATAAAATTTCATCATCGGCAAATGAGCTGCTAAATAAGAT
>JBATAS010000019.1:0-4236 GCA_049661965.1 Ferruginibacter sp.
CTTCATGCTCACCGGTGAGCAGCAGGATGATGATGGAAGGAATGAGTATGGGAGACAGGAGTATTAAGGCAATGGTTGCGATAAGGAGGTCAACAAATCTTTTTATAAATCTATACATGCTTGGTCATTAGTTGTTGGATGATTTCCACTTGAATCAGCATCCAGTTCGATCAACGTTTTACTAAAAGACTTCTTTTATCTTTTCGCAAACAGCCTTCAGTTCTGAATCGGTAATATTGGTTGAACAGGGAATGCTTAAGCAACGCTGATACACAAAATCGGATTGATTGGTTTTGTTGTAAAAAATATTATTTACAAACATCCGTAATTGGTTCATGGGCACCCAAAAAGGGCGGCTCTGCATTTTGTTATCGTTCAGTATTGTCAATACTTCTTTTTGCTTTTCTGTCATGATTGTTGGCAACCAGTTATTGGGGTTTACATCATCACTCACTTCCTGAAATCTAATATCGCCAACACCCTTCAATTCTTTTTTATAAAAATCCATTACCTCCTCTTTGCGTTTTATAAAGCCAGGAAGCTGTTCCATTTGCGCTACACCCATAGCCGCTGCAACATTTACCAGGCGGTAGTTGTAGCCAATTTCGTCATGCATATATTCAAAAGGATCGCTCTTGGCTTGTGTAGTAAGATGTTTGGCTTTTTTCGCCAACGCTTCATCATTGGTAACAATCATACCACCACCACCGGTAGTAATTATTTTATTGCCGTTGTAACTGAAAGTGCCCATCAACCCAAAACCACCGGCGTGTTTTCCTTTGTAGTAAGAGCCAAGGGCTTCAGTGCTATCTTCAATTACAGTAACATTATTTTTTTCAGCCAACGCCATCAGCCTGTCCATATCGCAGATATTACCCAATACATGTACAGGCATTAAAACCGGAATCCGCCTGCCGTCTTTTTTATAATAGCAAACAGCATTACGTTGTTCTGTTTCTTCAGTAAAGAACTGTTCAAGCAGATCTAAATCCATTTGCCAGGTGCCGGGATTCGTATCAATCAGTATCGGATCGGCACCGGTATATTTTATAGAATTGCAGGTAGCAATAAAAGTTATATTTGGTGTAATTACATAATCATCAGCATTAACACCCATCATCACTAAACAAATATGCAAAGCAGTGGTACCGCTGCTGGTAGCTACAGCATATTTAGTGCCTGCAAACTCAGCACTCATTTTTTCAAACTGATCTACATAAGCCCCAACACTGCTTACCCAACCCGTATCCAGGCAGTCTTTTACATATTTCCATTCGTTGCCGCCCATGTTTGGTCCCGATAGCAGAAGCATATATTATTTTTTTAAATTTTTCTTAATCCGGTTAATTAATTTCATGGAAGGTTTTTCTGCAGTGTTATAAAGTAATATACCCGCCATAACAGAAATTAAAACACCTGCAACATACCATATACGGTTATAAAAAACCAACTCTTTTGTGAACATATAAATAAGGCTGTAAATAAATATTAAAACCGGTATGTGAACCAGGTATAATGAATAGCTTATTTCGCCAAGTTTTATTATCCCTTTTATCAGCCATGTATTTTTAAAATCGTATTTAAGAAACACAATAATTAAACAAAAAACCGAAATGCCGGCCACAATGCCTGACCAAAAATGTTGTTTAAGCAAGGCTAATGCATCGAACAAAACAAATAAAATTAAGGCTGCTGTCAACAGTACTACTTTATAATTCCTGCCATCAAATTTAGCTAATATTTGTTCTTTATAAATGTAAATGAATTGCCCAAGGGCAAAATAAAAATTATATTCAAATAAATATTTCATAAAGATATGAGACGGGTGGTAAAGTGCTATAACGAAAGTTCCGCTTAAAAAAAGCAAAAAAGAAACAAACAGGTAAATTGTTTTTCGTTGAAATACAAATGGAATAATCAGGTAAAAGATACCCTCGTACAATAATGACCAATAGGCAAAATTGAAACCGATATATTCCTTATTTTTTAAAAATGCCAGTGATTTTAAAAAATTAGAAAAGCTGAGATTATCATGAGCTACTATCAGCCGGTTATTAAATTCTCTTTGAGATTCTGCCTGGTATAAATCGGGAACAAATTGCTGAATCCACAGCAACACACCTACTCCTATAATAATGGATGCAATGTATGGTATATAAATACGGGTGAACCTTACCAGGTAAAACAGTTTTAACCGATGCACAAAACTTCCCCTGGCATTTTCAAGACTCATCGCAATAAAAAAACCGGAGAGTACAAAGAATATCATTACCATTTGCGAACCGGCTGTAGTAATTAAATCAACTGCAAATTTTACATAGTCAAGAACTGACCAGCTTGCACGTGGGTTTTTAGAAAGATACTCAGTGCCTCCGCTCCAAAGGATAAATTTTGCATGATAAACAACCACATACATGGCTGCAACACCCCTGATTGCATGTAATAACGGAAACTTAGCTTTATAATTTTCTATTTTCGTCATTCAGTGAAAACCTACTCTTTAAAGTATATAAGCCATCGCTGTTAAAAACAGTACACCCCTGATATTGATATGCTAAAGTTTAAAAAAGGTGCAGCAGTTTTGTATTATCTACACTATTAAATATTTCTGAACTTTTGTGCGAACGAATCTGTAACAATTCCTGTTTTTAGCAGTGTATAAATTTCCTTTACACCATCAGGTACAGTTTTTGTAATGGTAAAGCCCAGTTCATTTTTTATCTTATCGAAATTAACCCGGTAATCACGTGGGTCTTCGCTGCTGTCAACATAAATAACATTTACATCGGGTACCACTTTACAAACTTCTTTAATGATCATTCCTTTATTATAATTCTCCTCGGTAGTGCCCACATTAAAAACATTGGCTTTTACTTTTTCTACAGGGCTTTCAAACACCAATACCACTGCCCTGGCCAGGTCATCAACATGGCAGTATGGCCGCCAGAACTGCTGGCCCCATATTTCCTGCTCGCCATGAACGGCTGCATTACGGGTAAATTCATTTACGGTAAGATCAAAACGTATTCTTGGTGAAAAGCCGTATACGGTACTGAAACGCAGGGCAGTACTGCACATCGGGCTGTCTTTCTTTTCTTCCAGTAAATATTTTTCAAACTTCACTTTCAGTTCTGCATATAACGAAACAGGGTTCAGTTCTGATGTTTCCACCACAAAAGAATCGGGATCGGGCATCTTGCCATAATTACTGCAGGTACTGGCAAACACAAAACGTTTTACACCGGCAGCTTCGGCCTTATTAAATAAATTAACAGCGCCATCCCAATTGGTTTCATTGGCTTCGTCGCTGAATTTTTTACAGGCCGGGTCGCCAACAATAGCAGCCAGGTGTGCAATGGCATCAATTCCTTTTAAAGCATTATCTACATCGTCGGCATTACGCACATCACCCTTCATAAATTCAAAATCGGGGTTCAGCATCACATCATACAATGCATCGCCGCCAAATTTTAAAGAATCGAAGGCTCTCACCTGGTAACCTTTACCTAATAACTGGCGGACTAAAACGGAACCGATATACCCGGCACCTCCTGTAACTAATACTTTCATGTGTTTTTTATTTGCGATGCAAAGATAGGGGTTTGAAGTTTTGAGTTTAATCTTGCGGGAGTAAAACTATTTTGCCGGCACACCAACTACGGTAACATTATCCTGCACATCTTTTACAACTACAGCACCGGCACCTATCACCGCATTTTCTCCTATGCTGATGCCTTGTTTAATAACAGCACCGGCACCAACGAAGGCAGCATTAGCAATTTTTACGTTGCCGCAAAGAACCGCACCTGGACCAATATGTGCAAAGTCGCCTATTATGCATTCGTGTTCAATAACACAGCCAGTATTGCATATTGCTCCAATACCAACAGATGCCAATGGGTTTATCGTTACGTTTGCTGCAATCATTACAGCATGCTTTGCCATAGTTACTGATGCATCAATTACCGCCGACGGATGTACCGCATTTACAGGATAAAGATTTTTCGCTGCCTGTTCCGCGTAAACTTTTTTCCTGATCTGATTATCTCCAACTGCGATAAAAAAATCATGCTGCTGCAGTAACGCCAAAGATGCGGCCGCTGTTTCGGCACCAATATATGGCAGGTTAAAAGGATTGAATGCCTTTTCTTCTACATCGCAATAACCGGATACTGTTTTACCCATTGCCTGTAAAATACCCAGTACTACAAATGCATGTCCGCTATACCCTATTAC
>JBATAS010000020.1:0-19467 GCA_049661965.1 Ferruginibacter sp.
CCTTTACGTGGAAAGCTTTGGCAATTTCTTTGGCTGTTTCGGGATCAATCAATCCGCCATTATTTTCGCCATCAGTAAGTAAAATAACAACTTTACTTTTTGATTTGCTTTCTCTTAACCTGTCAACACTGGTGCCCAGCCCCGATCCTATGGCAGTGCCATCTTCCAGTAAACCGTTACGGATATTTTCAATAGCCGAAACCAGAACCCGGTGATCGGTTGTTAACGGGCATTGGGTAAAACTCTCTCCCGAAAAAATAACAACAGCAATACGGTCGGTCAGTCTTTTATTTACAAAATCAATGGCTACATTTTTAGCTGCTTCCAGGCGGTTAGGTGTAAGGTCCTGCGCCGTCATACTGCCGCTTACATCAATACATAAAACAATGTCAACGCCTTCGCCTTCGGCATTTTGCTCTTCAAACATGGTTTGCGGCCTGGCCAACGCTGTTGTAATAAAAACAATGACCAGCAATCGTAAAATAAAAAGCAGGTGTCGTAGGCCTGTTTTCCATGAGCCTAAACCTTTTGCCGAAATATCTGACATAATTATTGAGCCCTGATTCCGGTTATTTTTTGCCGCATACCAATAAATAAGTACAGGCACTATCAACAGTAACAGAAAAAACCAGGGTTGGCCAAAGCTTATATTTTTATAATAGTCGTAGAACAAGATTGGTGTAGATATTTATACGTTTAGAGGTTTAGATGATTCGGTTACTATAATCGTTTCTTTTATTTTTTGGAGGCAATCCATACTTTCATCTGGCTGCGGCAGGTACCGTGCAAATTTTACCGCATCGGTACAACGCAGGGCTGTAGCCAGTTTCGACATATCCTCTTGCTGTATGTTATTGTTTTTTATGCTGATAAGCAAATCCCCGGTAGTTTCATTCATCAGGTTCTTATATTGCTTACGGCCAAGGTAATTTTTAAAAACAGCAGCCAGGCCAATGTGAAACAGTTTTACTTCTCCGGCGTTGTTCAAATTATATTGAGCCAGCTCAGCTAAAGCCTGCATAGCTTCATTAACCGGTGACAGATTAGAAACAGTGCCTGCAGGCTTTAGCTTTTTATTCTTTTTAAAATATCTGTACAACAGTATTATTATCAGCAATAATAAAATACTGCCAGCAACTATATAATACCAGAAATAATCGGTAACCGAAACTTTTATGATGGGCTTGATATCGCGGAGTTGATTAGTACTGTCGGGTGGAGAATAGGAAACATTTACATAAAACGGATCTGTTTCTGTTTTTTGTGTGGCATTGCCATTTGTTCCGGTAAAATTAATTGGTAAAGCCGGAAACTCCCATCTACCCGAATCGAAACTGGTAATGGTGATTACCTGTTCAATGGTTTTTGAATTGTCTTTAAAATCTACTGTATCAACTTTACCGGCGTCTACAATATCAAAATGCGGAATGGAATCGGGTAAAGCAAGCCAATTAACTAATGCTGCAGATTGTAACGGCAGACTTGCTTTTATTTTAAGTTTTATCTGCTCGCCAATTAAAATATCTTTCCTGTCGGTAATGGTTTGTACAGTCTGTGCAAAACAATATTGCATACAAAAAGAAAAACAGACGGCTAATCCGGCAGTAACTATTCTTCTTACTGTTTTTCCTGTCGCATGTATCATTCCCTGGTTATATTCTTTTAATAAAAAACTGCTGTAGTATTTTTACATAATCATCATCGGTACGTACATGCAGTAATTCTGCTCCCGCTTTTCTGAAATAATTTTTACTCATTTCACTTTGCTGCATAAAATGCTGCTGATAATTATAGCGTACCATTTCATCGCTGCTGTCAATCCAGCGGCTTTTATTTGTTTCTGCATCCAGCACCTGCAAGAGGCCGGCATCGGGTAATTGCATATCCATTTTATCATACACCCGTATACCAATCACATCATGCTTACTGCCAATAACTTTAAGATCATCGTCGTAACCGCTGGTAAGAAAATCGCTCAGTATAAATGAAATACTTCTTTGCTTTACCGAGCGGCTGAAAAATTTAATGGCCTCATCCAGGTCAGTACCTTTTTTTGTTGCTTCCACTGTCAATAATTCCCGTACTATGTACAAAGCATGTTTTCTGCCTTTTTTAGGAGCAATATATTTATCAATTTTATCACTAAAGAAAATAATACCTACTTTATCATTATTACTGACAGCGCTAAAAGTAAGCACAGCAGCAAGTTCTACAATCAGATCTTTTTTCTGCTTCTCTACTGTTCCAAATAAATTACTGGCACTGGTATCAATCAGCAACATCACCGTAAGTTCCCTTTCCTCTTCAAAAACCTTCGTAAACGGATGGCTGAACCTGGCACTTACATTCCAGTCTATAAAACGTACATCATCCCCGGCATAATATTCCCTTACTTCTCTAAAGCTCATTCCCTTTCCCTTAAATGCAGAATGGTACTCTCCCGTAAATAAATGCGTGGTGATTTTTTTGCTCTTTATCTCCAGCTCCCGTACCTTCTTTATAATTTCTTCTGTTGTCAGCATTAAGGAACATTTACGACTCTTAATATCTCGTTTATGATCTGTTCTACATTTACATTCTCCGCTTCTGCTTCGTAGGTTAATCCAATACGATGCCTCAATACATCTTTACTTATTCCTCTTACATCTTCAGGAATTACATAGGCCCTGTTATTTAAAAATGCATATGCCTTTGCTGCCAATGCAAGGTTAATACTTGCCCTTGGTGAACCTCCAAAACCAATCAACGGTTTTAGTTTAGGCAGATCGTACTTATCAGGAAAACGGGTAGCAAAAACAATATCCAGAATATAATTTTCAACTTTTTCATCCAGGTAAACCTGTCGGACCAGTTCTTTAGCCGTTAAAATTTCGCTGGTTGATGCTACCGGATTTATCGGCGGAAAGCTAAGCCCCAGGGTATTCTGGCGGATAATCAACTGTTCTTCTGCCTTGGCCGGATAATCAACAACCACTTTAAGCATAAACCTGTCAACTTGTGCTTCGGGCAAAGGATAGGTACCTTCCTGCTCAATTGGATTTTGTGTAGCAAGTACTAAAAATGGCTCGGCCAGTTTATACGTGGTATCACCAATTGTTACCTGCCTTTCCTGCATAGCTTCCAGCAAGGCACTTTGTACTTTTGCCGGTGCCCTGTTAATCTCATCTGCCAGTACAAAATTTGAAAAGATGGGGCCTTTACGAACAAAAAATTCGTTTTTGCTCTGGTTGTATATCATAGTACCAATCACATCGGCAGGCAAAAGATCAGGCGTAAACTGTATCCTGTTAAAATCGGCATGTACAGCTTGTGCCAGCGATTTGATGGCTAGTGTTTTTGCCAGGCCTGGCACACCCTCCAGCAATACATGGCCGTTACTTAACAGGCCAATCAATAATCTTTCGATCATGGATTGCTGACCAACAATTACTTTACTTAATTCATCATTGATACGGGTAACAAATCCGGATGCATGTGTGATTTTTTCGTTCAGCAAGCGGATGTCTTCAGACGTTTGAACCATAGAATAAATTTTTACTCCTCCGCTGTCCTAATAGAGAACTTAACAAGAAGAAGATTATGTTTTGTTTAAAATCAGTTTGATCTTATGTACTTATTTTACTCCCGGCAAGATCATTAATTAAGGAAGTGTTCGCAATTTACGAACTATGCATCAACAATAATTTTGCCGTTTTTATATAGGGGAAAAAACTTTGTTAAAATGATACTAACTTCATTTAAAATTAAAGATATGATTGATCAAAATTTAATTACCACAGCAAATACCCTGGAAGGGTACCGGATTATAAAACATATTGGCGTAATAAGGGGCATTACGGTACGCAGCAGAAGTATTTTTGGCAATATAGCCGGGGGCTTTCAAACATTGGTTGGCGGCAAACTAAGCATCTATGTAGAGCTTTGTGAAAAAACAAGAGAAGAAGCCTACCAGCTTATGATACAACACGCCAATGAACGTGGTGCCAACGCTATTATTAATATGCGTTACGATGCCAACGAAGTGATGAATGGTGTTACAGAAGTGTTAGCTTACGGTACTGCTGTGGTGGTGGAAAAGATTTAAGTACTTATTGATTATTTACTTTTCAGAAATTAACTGAGGTACTTCCCTACAATGGGAATTCTTCTTCCCACTCCAAATGCTTTTGGTGAAATGCGAATAATGGGACAAAACTGGTTTCGTTTATATTCATTGATGTTTACCATTTTCAAAATCCGGTCAACCAATGCAGCATCAAAACCTTGCGCTTTAATTTCTTTGGGTCCTTGTGTTCTTTCTATATATTGATATAGTATCTTATCAAGTATTTCATAATCGGGTAACGAGTCGGAATCTTTTTGATTGGGCCTCAATTCAGCACTCGGTGGTTTAGTAATAATATTATTGGGTATAATCTCTTTATCCCGATTGATATATTTTGCCAGGGCATACACCTGTAGCTTGTAACAGTCGCCTAAAACACCCAGCCCGCCTGCCATATCACCATATAACGTTCCGTACCCTGTTGCCAGTTCGCTTTTGTTAGATGTGTTGAGCAATATGTAACCAAATTTATTGGCAATAGCCATCAGCAAATTTCCACGGCTGCGGCTTTGTATATTTTCTTCGGCCACGCTAAATGGCAGGTCCTTAAAAACAGGTTTCAGTTCTTCTAAAAAACTTTTGTAAATATTTTCAATCGGAATAATGTCGTAAGGGTTTTTCAGGTTAAGGCTCAACTGCTCAGCATCATTTACCGAATGTGCTGTGGAATATTGCGACGGCATTAAAACTGCCCTTACATTTTCATGCCCCAAAGCTGTGCAGGCTAATGCTAAAGTAACAGCACTGTCAATACCTCCGCTGCTGCCAAGTATCGCTTTGGTTAAACCCATTTTGGAAAAATAATCTTTAATGCCCAGCACAATGGCATTATGCACCTGTTTAATATTCAGATTCTCTTCGAGCCCGGCCGGCTCCAGTTCTTTATCCGGCATCCGGCTGGCTGGTTCTATTACCGGTGCATCAATACTGCCATCATCATTTAAAGTAAAGCTTTGCATAGCTTCTTCAAACATAGGTAACTGACCACAAAGGTTGGCCGCTGTATCAAATACAAGAGAGGCACCGTCAAACACCACTTCTGTCTGGCTGCCTATGGCATTGCAGTAAAACAAAGGCAGTTTGTATTTAGCTACGTTTGCTTTTATTGTTGCCTTCCGGTCTTCATCATGTGTATAATCAAAAGGCGATGCAGATAAATTGATCATTACATCAGGCTGCTGTTTCATCAGTTCATCCATTGGGCAAATACGGTACAAAGGATTATCGCCAAGGTTCCAGATATCTTCACAAACAGTTACTGCCAGTTTTTTCCCTTTAAATTCAATGATACTCCAATCATAAGCAGGTTCAAAATAACGGTACTCATCAAATACATCGTAATTAGGTAAACAGGTTTTGTGTGCTATGGCTTTAATTTCTTTCTCATGCAATAAATAAGCTGCATTAAATAAATCCTTTCCTTCTTTAACCGGATTTCTGTCGGGCGCACCAACCAATACACCGATTGTATCGGCATGCTGCTTTATTATATCAATAGCGGCATAACTTTTATTGATGAAATCTTCAAACTCCAGAAAATCACCTGGAGCATAGCCACAAACACTTAATTCACTGAATACGATCAGATCGCCGCCTTGTTGTTTTGCTGATTCTATTGCACTGATAATTTTTTGCGTATTGCTTTCAAAATTGCCGATGTGATAGTTTTGCTGTGCAAGAAATATTTTCATACCCTAAACCCCTAAAGGGGCTTAACTTTATGTTTAGAAATGATTTTTACCTGATTGTAAAGTTAAATTAAGATAATGAGAATAGTTTTTGTATTTCTTTTAGCCACTGTGGTACTTTTTTCCTGTAACAACGCAGAAAATATACCGGATGTATCTGATATAAAGATAGAATTGCAGACCAAACGTTTTGAGCAGGACTTATTTACAACAGATACTGTAAACTTTACCCAAAACCTGGATCAGCTGATTGCAACATATCCGTCTTTTGGTGAGAATTTTTTAGCTACTATTTTAAATACAGACCCTCACTGGTCGGCAGATAGTGCTGCTGACTATGTACATGGTTTTATTGCTGCCTACAAGCCGGTTTTTGATACAGCACAAAAAGTTTTCCCAGATTTCAGTAAGTATGAAAAAGAAATAAAGCAGGCGTTAAAGTTTGTAAAATATTATTTCCCAGCTTTTAAAGACAGAAAAAAATTAATTACCTACATAGGACCACTTGATGGGTACGGCGATATTCTGAGTGATGATGCGATCATAGTAGGCCTGCAACATCACCTGGGAAAAAATTACTCTCTGTATAAATCTCAAATAGTTCAGGAAACCTATCCTGAATATATCAGCAACCGTTTTGAGCCTGACTATATTGCTGTTAACTGTATGAAGAATATAATTAACGATCTGTACCCGGAAAGATTGGAAGACAAGCCATTAGTACAGCAAATGGTTGAAAAAGGAAAACGTTTATTTATACTCAGTAAACTTTTACCGGATACAGATGAATACAAATTGATTGGTTATACCAAAGAACAGTTAAAGGCGGTGTATGAACATGAAGCACAGATATGGGCATTGTTTACACAAAATAATTTTTTACAAACTATGGATAACAATATCATAAAAAACTATATAGGCGAAGGACCTAAAACACAGGAACTGGGAGAGGCATCGCCTGGAAATATTGGCAGCTTTGCCGGATGGCAGATTGTAAAAAAGTATATGCAGCAAAACGGGAAACTAAGTTTGCAAAAACTAATGCAGACCGATGCAGAAACTATTTTTCAGCAAGCTAAATATAAACCGTGATTTTTATGCTGCTTTAACCTGCTGCAATTCCAACGCAGGTCTTTTACCCAAATCTTTCATTACCCTGAAATGAGAAGCTAATGCTTCACTCATGGTATCATATTTATTGTACGGCAAATTAAACTCGGCGCTTTTTTCCATCACAATCTTGCTGATGGCCGGATAATGTACATGACTTACACGTGGAAAGAGATGATGTTCTATCTGGTAATTAAGTCCGCCAACAAACCAGGAAATTACTTTGTTACCCATGGCAAAGTTAGCAGTGGTTTTCATTTGGTGCTCGGCCCAGGCAGTTTCAATATGCTTGGTAGCATCTAAAGGGACATGCTCAAACTCTGTATTCTCAACTACATGTGCCAATTGAAAAACCAATGACAAGGTTAAGCCCATCGTAGCATTAAGCACTAAAAAGCCTACAACCCAAGGTAAAAATCCCCAAACCATTATTGGTAAAACTATATAGAAGGTCAAATACATTGCTTTTGTTGACCAAAAAATAATATGGTTTTTAGTAGATAGTTTCCAGGCATCGGTAGTATATATCTTCCGCGTAAAATATTTAGTAAAGTCCATGACAAATATCCAAAAGATAGAAGACAATGAATACACAGGAAGTAAATATAAATGTTGTACTTTATGTGCCGGTACCCATTTCTGAGATTCGCACTGGCGGATAATCGGGCTTTTTGCTATATCATCATCAATGCCATCTACATTGGTATAGGTATGATGAATGATGTTGTGTTTTTGTTTCCAGAAAAAAGAACTGGCTCCTAATGCATTTGCACTTAAACCTAAGAAATCATTCAGCTTGGTTTTTGTTGAGTAGCTGCCATGATTGGCATCGTGCATTACGCTGAATCCTATTGAAGCAAAAACAAATCCCAACAAAGCACAAATTAATAAAGCCGGCAAGGCACTCATATTAACCAACATAAGGAGCAGGTACATGGTTATTGCAGAGCCTACCAAAATAATGGTTTTGCTGAATAACCGCCAGTCGCCGGTTTTTTTAATTTTATTCTGAGTAAAATATTCTTCTACCGAAGCTTTTACACTCTGATAAAAATCATTATTGCTGTTTGAAAAAGTAATTTTTGCCATATAAAAAAATGCCGGTTTAATTAGAAGATAAGTTCCTTAACAGAATTCCGTATTTAAAAATAAGGGACAGAAGTTGGAATATTAAAATGGAATTGAACCCAAATTACCTGTTGCAGGAGCCTTAAAGGTAAGTTAAATTAAAGTAAGAAAAGGTTAAATTAGTTCAGTTTAAACGGGGCACACATCTCAAAAGCCGGTATTACTACATCAAATGATTTTTTAGAATTGATATTTTCCATAAGGTAAGTCCCTTGCATCTTGCCTATTTCGGACCTGAGATTGCAACCACTCACATATTGATAAGATTCTCCCGAATTAATTTGTGGCTGTACACCTACAACACCTTCGCCTTCAACTTCACGTAAACTGCCATTGCTGTCATTAATATACCAGTGCCTGCGTAACAGCTTTACAGGAAATGGATTACTGTTTGCAATAGTAATCCGATATGCAAACATAAACTCGCTGTTAACAGGATTGCTGTATTCAGGTTGATAATATGTTTCCACACTGATGGTAATACCTTCTGATATCTTTGAAACCATGCTTTGGATTTACTGTAAATGTAAGTAATAAAACAGCAATTTTCGTTAAATTACAACATGCTTTATTTATAAATAAAATCTTTATGACGGAAAAAACACATCATTACAGCAACGGAGAAATTACAGTGGTATGGAAGCCCGGTATCTGCATTCACTCCGGAATTTGTTTTAAGGGTCTTGCCCCGGTTTTTGACCCACGCCGCAAACCATGGATCATTATGGACAATGCAACAACAGAACAAATTATTGAGCAGGTAAAAAAATGCCCAAGCGGAGCATTAAGTATTGCAGAAAAAATTACTGAAGAAGATAAATAATTTTATACTTTTTTTGATAATTTATATTCGTTCTTTTGCAACCACTGTAAAACTTTTTCCCGGTTATCGCCCTGTACAATTATTTCACCATCTTTAACAGAACCGCCAGTGCCGCAAAATGATTTTAATTTTTTACCCAGTTCTTCCATAGCTGTTGCAGTACCAATAAAACCTTCAATCAAGGTAACTGCTTTCCCTGCTCTGTGCCTGGTATCTAAACGAATTCTTAATTTTTGATGAGCAGGCTCAATTGTTTCCACTTCATCATTATTCTCATCGGGTAATTTAAAATCCGGATCGGTTGAATAAACCAACCCGCCCAATGACCGTATATTTTTTTTTGACATGATAATTTTTTAAAGTGGCTTCGCTTTTAAGCTCAGGTCTAAACTTCTTGCCTGGTGTATAACAGCTCCGCTCGAAATATAATCAACACCCGTAGCAGCATATGCTTCAATATTATTTATGTTGATACCTCCACTGGCTTCAGTTTCATATTTACCGGCAATAATTTTTAAGGCTTCGGTAATTTGTGCAGGTGTAAAATTATCCAGCATAATGCGGTCAACCTTCCCCACAGCCATTACTTTTTTTACATCATCAATATTTCTTGTCTCTACTTCTATCTTTAATCCTGATTTTTTTTGTTGTACATAATCATAGGCTTTCTCAATAGCTTTTTCAATACCCCCACAATAATCAATATGATTGTCTTTAAGCATAATCATATCATACAAGCCAAAGCGATGATTAACACCTCCACCTATCTTTACTGCTTCTTTTTCCAGTAACCTGAAGTTGGGTGTCGTTTTCCGGGTATCCAGCATCCGGGTTTTGTATGGCAGTAATTTTTGGGTGTATTGCCTGGTTAATGTTGCAATACCGCTCATGCGCTGCATACAGTTAAGTACTAGTCTTTCGCATTGCAGTATAGTATGCACTTTTGCTTTTACTTCAAAAGCTGTTTCGCCGAACTTCATTTCATCAGCATCTTTTTTTAATGCTGTAAAAACTATATCGGGTTGCATATGCCTGAATATTTTTTCGGCAACCTGCATACCGGCCAGCACCCCTTCTTCCTTTATTTTTAAAACGGCCATTCCTTCTGCATCAGCATCAATTGACGAAAGCGTTGAATGATCGCCGTCGCCGATATCTTCGGCCAATGCATTTTTTATCAGCATATCCAGTTGTTCAGTATAGTTCATATCAACAAAGCTAAGAAGAACTAAAAAAGTAAACCCCGAAAAAATTCGGGGTTTACTTTATTTATAAAAGCTTCTTTATTTACTTTCAAATGTTATTTCCTGCAAGACTTGTTTATCACCTTTTTGTTTCATAAAAATTGTAGTTCTAAAAGAACCTGTTTTTGTCACCAGTGTACCAATGCAATATTGAGATCCTGAATTTTCTCCTTTATGCATTACTTCAAAACTTTTTACTGTATTTGCATTGAAGAAGTCTTTAAGTACCAACTCTGCCTGGCTTTTACTGTAATTATTGCTTTTGCCGGGCATATTCAGTTCAACAGTGTTATCAAAAAACCGGGAAATGTCAGATGCGTTACCGGCTTTCATAGCACTTATCACTTCATCAATACTTGAGAACAATGTGAATGAACTTAGTAGTGTACCCACAGCCAATAAAGTAATAAATTGTTTCATATTTCTTGTGTTTAAATCAACTATAAAAATACTAAAAACGTGCCAAGGCATTTGATATTGCCGGAAAATAGTTGATTTTATACCCAAATGACAATAAGCCGCCTTAATTAGCTGCAAATATTTTATTTTTATACAATGGAGTATAAAAAAGTTATATTAATTATAATGGATGGATGGGGCCTGGGTAAACAGAAAACCAGTGATGCTATACAGCATGCTAACACACCGTTTGTCAGTTCTTTGTATGCCAAATACCCTAATACTACACTCGTTACCTGCGGCGAAGATGTAGGACTCCCAAATGGACAAATGGGCAATAGTGAAGTAGGGCATTTAAATTTAGGTGCTGGTCGTATTGTTTACCAGGAACTGCAACGAATTAACGTTGCCATAAAGTCAGGTGAATTTGGCAAAAATCAACAATTGCTGAATGCTATTGACTATGCAAAAAAAAATAATAAGCCTTTACACTTGATTGGTCTGGTAAGTGATGGAGGTGTGCATTCGCATATTAATCATATAAAAGCGTTAACCGGTTTATGTAAAGCCGAAGAATTAACCAATGTATTTATTCATGCTTTTACCGATGGCAGAGATACTGACCCAAAAAGCGGATTCAGTTTTTTAACAGATCTGCAAAATCATCTTGCTGCAACAACAGGCAAAATTGCAACTGTTACTGGAAGATATTATGCGATGGACCGAGATAAGCGTTGGGAAAGAGTGAAGCTTGCTTATGATGCTTTGGCACATGGAAATGGTTTTGAAACTGATGATGTTTTATCAGCTATTAAAAAATCCTATGAAGAAGGGGTTACTGATGAATTCATAAAGCCAATCATCAATGCCGGAATTGCAGATACAAAAATTAAAGATGGCGATGTGGTCATCTGTTTTAATTTTCGTACCGACCGTTGCCGTGAAATTACAGAAGTACTTACGCAGACCGACATGCCTGAATTTGGTATGAAAAAACTCAACCTGCATTATACAACCATGACGCAGTACGATCATAATTTTAAAAACGTAAACGTAGTTTTCGAAAATGATGATCTGAAAAATACCCTCGGTGAAATTTTAGAACAAAATAATAAAACACAAATACGCATTGCCGAAACGGAAAAATATCCTCATGTAAGTTTCTTTTTCAGTGGTGGAAGAGAAGTGCCTTTTACCGGCGAGCAGCGTATCATGATTCCTTCGCCAAAAGTGGCTACTTATGACCTGCAACCCGAAATGAGTGCATTTGAAGTTACTGCCGCAATTGTTTCTGAGATCAATAAAAAATCGACTGACTTTATCTGCCTCAATTTTGCAAATGCTGATATGGTAGGCCATACAGGTGTTTGGGAGGCCATTATAAAAGCTGTAGAAACAGTTGACAAATGTGTAGAAAAAGTTGTTACAGCTGCGCTGAATAACAATTACACCGTATTTTTAACTGCCGACCATGGTAATGCAGATTATGCCGTAAATGATGACGGCACACCGAACACGGCGCATACCTTAAATTTAGTGCCGCTGTTTTTAATTGATAATGCCGGAAAAGAAAATATTAAACCGGGAAAATTAGGTGATATTGCACCAACTATTTTATCTGTAATGAACCTGCCCGTTCCAAAAGAAATGACAGGCAATATTTTAATTTAATAACCAATAGCATGTTTAAAAAAATATTAAAAAGAACTTTTCAGATTTTATTACTGGCATTTATTGTAATACAGTTTTTCAGGCCCGAAAAAAATAAAGCTGTAGGCATAAGTGATAATGATATCAGTAAGGTATATCCTATACCAGCCGATGTACAATCAATTCTTAAAACCAGTTGTTATGATTGCCATAGTAATAACACTGTTTATCCCTGGTATGCCGAGATACAACCTGTAGCCTGGTGGCTGGATGACCATATACAACATGCAAAGAAAGATCTTAATTTTTCTGAATTTGCTACATACAGCATAAGGCGGCAGTACAAGAAACTGGAAGAAACAAATGACCTGGTAAAAAAAGGAGAAATGCCGCTTGACTCCTACTTGTGG
Organism: Ferruginibacter sp.; assembly: GCA_049661965.1. GTDB lineage: Bacteria > Bacteroidota > Bacteroidia > Chitinophagales > Chitinophagaceae > Ferruginibacter. The sequence goes on from JBATAS010000020.1 coordinate 12,558, forward strand.
ATACACAAGGATGCCAAACTCTCCGATCAGCAAAAATTAAGTATTGCCAATTGGGTAACAGCGCTAAGAGATAGCATTAAGGCCAATTACCCAGCCGACAGCCTGGTAAGAAAACCTAGATAATAATAAATGCCAACTTTACGTTTTATAAAAAATGCAACCGGGTAAAAAAAAAATTACTGCTTTAGGATTTTTGCTGTTACTGGCTTTGCCGTTATTCTTTTCGGTAGGTATCTTTATTAAGCAAAAAGTATTACAACATCAACGAAGGCAGCGGTTTGATACAGAACTTCTGCAAACCATTCTTGTCTCTCCCGAAAACCTGGTTTGGGTGAAGCCCGGAAAAGAAATATTACATGAGGGTAAATTATTTGATGTTAAATATTTTAAAACAACAGGTAACAAGATAATGCTCACGGGGTTTTACGACCACAAGGAAGATAAACTGGTAAAGCATATTAAAGATCTGATCCATAAAAAAAACGATTCAGACAATTCCACAAGCCGGATGGCTGTTAAATTTTTATTTTATCCTAAATTTAAAGAAGTAAATATTATTTCTGTCCAAAACAGCTGGCAGCTTATATCGAAGCAATTTCCTGTTTATGAAGAATTGATATCAAGCCTGTCATACCCTGTGCCAGCACCTCCTCCCAAGTTTTCCTGAATTTTATTAAGCTGTTTTATGTAAAATAAGACAGATCATTTTACAGCTCTTCTTATTAACAGGAGCAGCTGAATCATGCTATATCATATTATTTACAACTAATCATTTTAAAATGAAACATATAATTCTATTCATACTAACCCTCATATCCATAAATACCTATGCACAAAAAACAGTAACTGGTAAAGTAATTGATGCTGCAAATAGCACCCCGTTGTATGGTGCAAATATTTCATTTAGCGGAGGCACCGCTTCAACAAATAAAGACGGAATATTTACTGTTGATTGCAGCAAAGGAAGCATGCTTACAATTTCGTTTATTGGCTACGAAACGGTTAAGTACAATATTAAAAACTGCAATGATGATATTAAAATAAGCCTTAGTGCTTCGGTATCAAACCTGGGTGAGGTAGAAATTACAGCTACATCCAATCAAAACAAAGCTATTTTATATCAGCCATCTTCCATAACAAAACTTTCTTCTACCGAATTAAAAAGAAGTACTGGTTTATTTCTTGATGATGCAATCAATACCAATGTACCTGGTGTAAGTATGAACAGAAGAGGGGTTTCATCGGGCCAGCAATTTAATATCCGTGGTTACGGAAATGGTTCAAGAGGCACAAGAGGTGTGAGCAGTAATTTTGACGGGCAGGGTTACAAAGTTTATTTAAATGGTATTCCTGTTACTGACGCAGAAGGAGTATCAACATTAGATGATATTGATTATGGATCTATCGGCAATACCGAAATAGTTAAAGGCCCGGCCGGTACATTATATGGTCTTGCCATTGCCGGTGTTGTAAACTTAAACACCATTAAACCTGAGCCCGGTAAAACTTCTATCGGTCAGGATGTACTAATTGGTAACTATGGTTTGCAACGTTATACTACTCATTTTCAAATGGGCAGAGAACGTTCTTCACTCTTGATTAATTACGGCCATCAAAAATCTGATGGGTTTACCATTCACAATAAGTCGCATAAAGATTTTGTAAACATTGCCGGCGACTTTCAACCCAATGCAAAACAAAGCATCAATATTTATGGCGGGTACAGCAACAGCTACGATGAAAGAAGTGGCGAGTTAACATTTACACAATACGAAGCCGGAGATTATTCAGGTAATATCAGGTACATCAGAAACAATGCTCATAGCCAGGTTTACACAGTACGTGCAGGTATTGGCCATACCTATATTTTCAACAATGCCATCAGTAACACTACTTCAGTTTTTGGAACTGCTTTCAACAGTAATGCAAGTTCTGCCGGTGGCTGGACAGATAAAGCATCGACAAATTTTGGTCTTCGCTCTACCTTTAATACTAAATTTTCGTTCGGCAACAATATCAGTTTGAGTGGTATTACCGGTGTAGAAACTCAAAGGCAGAATGCTACATCATTAGGTTACTCCATGATTAAAAATCCGCAGGATACTGCAGCAACCTGGGTTTACGGAAATCCATATTATTATATTATAGGAGCCAATACATCCAATGTGTACAGTACTTCGGCAACTACTTCATTGTTTACCGAATGGACATTAGCATTACCAGGCGATTTCTCTGTTACAGCAGGTATCGGTTACAGCAATATGAAAATAACTTTAGACGACCGCATTTATGCAGCCGGAAAACCTACTCATTATGATACTGCTTACAAAAAAATGTTTTCGCCACACATTGCCATAAACAAAGTGTTCAACAAACAATTCTCTGCATATATATCATACAGTAAAGCATACAAAGCTCCGGTAAGTTCTTATTTCTACATTCCGTATTCCGCTGCATTGGGCCCTAATTCAGGAATTATAAACAGCCGTTTAAAACCTGAAATTGGTAACCAGTTTGAAATTGGTACTAAAGGCTCTTTGCTTAACAATAAATTAAGTTACCAGCTTGCTTTCTTTGATGCTGTATTCTCTGATAAAATGACCACTATTGCTGTGCCTAACCCAAACAACAGCGCTACACTTTACAGCTATGTGGTAAATGGCGGAAAGCAGGATGACAAAGGTGTTGAAGCCTTGGTTAAATACACGGTTTACGAATCAGCAACAGGTTTCTTTACTGCTGTAACTCCGTTTGTTAATTTTACTTATGCCGATTATAAATATAAAGATTACAGGTTCCAGACAATTGGAAAAACAGTAAGCTTACCGCAAAAAGATTCTGCACTAACTAAAGATTACAGCGGCCATATGGTACCGGGCGTTTCTAAAACTGTGGTAAATTTTGGTATCGATGTTAATACAAAACCAGGCCTGTATGCAAACTTCACGTATTCGTATAAAGATGCCCAGGAAGTAACTTCGCTTGGCACTCAAACAGGGGAAACCGAAGGCACGGTTGTGAATGGAGTAACCAGTGTTCAATATCATGCAGGAAGTTACAGTTTGCTAAATGCTAAGCTGGGTTATAAACACAGTTTCGGGCGTTTTGATCTGGATGCTTATTTTGCTGTTAATAACATCAGCAATACAAAATATCCAATCATGATATTTGTAAATCAGTATGAAGATACTTATGTAGCTGGTCCAAGAAACGCCAATGTTTTTGGCGGGTTAAGTTTAAAATACAATATTAAATAAGATGGTGTATCGGCAGCTTTAAAAGCTGTCGATACATTTTTAAAGCACATTGAAATGAAAAAATACACTTTTATTGTCTTGCCATTTTTACTGCTTCTTATTTCCTGCGGCAGGTTTGGCAACAAAGAAACCGATGGCACAAAAGACATGCGTATTGTTTGTTTGTCGAAACATTTAACTGAAATGGTTTTTGCCTTAGGCAAAGGGCACAATATAGTAGCTGTGGATTTAAGCAGCACTTATCCCGACAGTGCCAAACTACTGAAAACAGTAGGTTACCACCGTGCGTTAAGTGCCGAAAGTATTATTGCCATGACACCGGATTTAGTAATTCACAGTAATGACATCGGCCCCGAAAATGTTTTACTGCAAATAACGAAAGCCGGTTTAAACATTAAAGCCTTTGGCAGCGCCAACAGCATTGATAGTGCCGAAATACTGCTGAAAGAACTGGGTAAGTTTTTCGGAGTAGAAAAAACAGCCGATTCAATTATTGCCGGCATGCAACAGGGTATTGTAAAAGCTGCTGATAGTTTACAGACTTTAAACATAAAGGATTCCTTACGGGTTATGATTATACATTTTGGTCTGCGTAACAATAATTATTTTGTAATGAGCGGCAGAAATGGTGTTGGCGATAAAATGATACGCCTGGCTGGATGCACACCAGCAACATATGACGGTAAAGGTGCCAGGGAAATGAGTGCCGAGGCTGTTGCATTGGCCAATCCCGATATTATTATTGCCACCGATTTTGGTTACGACCGCATGGGCAGTATGGATAAATTCATCAGCAGCGTACCGGGTGTTTCTTTAACCAACGCCGGAAAAAATAAACGCATTGTACGTTTTGAAGAACATGATCTTATTTATTTTGGCCCACGTACTGGCGATAATATCATCCAATTAATTAACCTGCTTCATCCAACTGCAAGTGCTGAGAAAAAATAAATTCTTCTTTCCGGTATTGATTGTGCTGCTGATTGCGGTATTACTTTGTGCCATTGCTTTTGGCGCAGTTTCAATATTGCCATCGGATATGTTTTCTTCTTTAAAACATTTTTTTGCAGGTAAAGACCCAGCAAATATTTACGAAGGCGTTTTTATACAATTAAGATTACCCCGGGTTTTATTATGTGCCATTACCGGTGCTATTTTAGCAGTAAGCGGTGTATTGATGCAGGGTTTATTCCGCAATCCAATTGTAGAGCCTGGCCTGGTAGGAACCAGTGCCGGAGCTGCCCTTGGGGCATCCTTTGTTTTTGTGATGGCTCCAAAATTCAGCCCGGCTATAAAAAGTATTACGGGGCCATTGCTTGTACCCATTGTTGCATTCCTTGGTGCATTACTGGCAACATATATTGTTTATGCACTGGCAAAAAATGCAAAACGGGTTTCCATCATGTCGTTACTATTGATTGGGATTGCCGTAAATGCAGTTTGCTTGAGCGGCACCGGTTTTATGAGTTATATAGCCAGAGATCCACAGGCAAGAAGCATTACTTTCTGGAACCTGGGAACATTTTCAGGGGCATCCTGGCAACAGGTTTTTATTGTAGGTACTGTTGCCGCAATTATTTTTATTTTCTCACTGCGTTATTCAAAACAATTAAACACATTGTTATTGGGAGAAGAAGAAGCCGGCTATTTGGGTGTTGATGCAGATAAACTGAAAATGCGGATCATGCTTTTAAACACAGCGATGGTTTCTGTAGCCACGGCTTTTGTTGGCGTTATCAGTTTCATGGGTTTGATAGTGCCGCATGTTTTGCGTTTGTTGATTGGCAGCGATAATAAAAAACTATTACCGGCCTCCATGGTCTTAGGTGCATTGTTACTTGTATTGGCCGACATGTGTGCAAGGCTGATACTGGCTCCTGCTGAAGTTCCCATAGGCATCATCACTTCGTTGGTTGGTGCGCCAGTTTTTATCCTGTTACTTAAACGCTTTAATGTAGTAAACGAAAAAGGAGATTACCATGCTTAAAGCCCAGAATATTTATTATCGTATTGGAGATAAATTAATCTTGAGCGGCATCAGTGCCGAATTTAAACCAGGGGAATTTAACATGATACTTGGGCCAAATGGTTCTGGTAAATCATCTTTTTTAAAAGTATTCAGTGGCGAAATACATAAATATGACGGCGCTGTTTTTTATGGTGAAGAAAAAATTACACAGCTGAAAAAAGAGGAACTGGCAAAACAAAGAGCCGTAATGAGCCAGCAGCCCGAATTAAGTTTTCCGCTGATGGTGGAAGAAGTGGTGATGATGGGCCGCTATCCGCATTTCACTTTCAACCCAAATAAAAAAGATGAAGATATTTGCCAGGCAGTGATGGAACGGATGAATCTGGTTTCGCTTAAAGAACGAAATTATTTAACCCTGAGCGGTGGCGAAAAACAACGTGTACAATACGCAAGGGTATTGGCACAGATATGGGAAAAGCCATCAACAGGGTTTCGCTATTTATTTTTGGACGAACCGCTTACCAGCCTTGATATAAATTACCAGCAGGAATTTTTACAGATTGCCCGGGAATTTACAAACAACGATACTGTTTTAGTTGCTGTAATGCACGACATTAACCTGGCCATTCAATATGCTGATAAACTTTTCTTTTTAAAAGAAGGCGAACTTGTTGCTCATGGTGAACCAAAAGAAATTCTTACAGAAAAACTCATAAAAAATGTGTTTAATGTAGATTCCGCAATAATCACAAACCCCGTTACCGGCAGTCCTTTAGTTATTTACAGTAATATGAGGTAAAATAATTATTACTTACTTTCGTTTGCTAATACAAAGCCGGTTTACCTTAAAACATATGCTGCAGCTAAGAAATAAAATAATTGCTTTTGCCTTTTTACTGATTGTTGCAGTACCCGTATTTCTATCACTTAAATTTATACTGGAGCAAAGCCTGATTCAACAGGAAGTTGAAGAGAAAATGGAAAAGGAGGCACTAATATCTGTCAGTATTCCTGCAGCAGAGTTGGTTTGGGTAAAAAAAGGCAAAGAAATTTTACTTGACGGAAAATTCTTTGATGTTAAATCGATGACAGCTGAAAACGGGCAGATTACACTGATTGGTTATTTTGATGAGAAAGAAACTGAGCTTGTGGAGAAATATAAAAACACTACAGATAAAAACAGCAGTAATAATCCATTAAGTCAATTAGCTTTAAAATTTTTGTTGACGCCGGTATTTAACAGCCATAGTGAAACAGCTTACGAAGCAGGCTGGAAAACAGTTTCCACCTTGTATTATTCTTTTGATACCATATTACCCGAATCGCCAAGTCTGGCTTTAATACAACCTCCCCAATTATAATACACATTTTTAATTTAAACCGATGTTCACAAACTGAACGCCGTTATAGTGCTATGATATTATAGACTATAAAATTATTTATTTTATCAAATAATGTTTCATGAACAGGATAATATTTATGTTATGCTGCCTGTTGTTTAGTTATGCAGGATTCGCACAACAAAAAAATAATGCCGCAGATACTTCCAAAAAAGAGATTGGCCTGGAAGAGGTGGTTGTGTCGGTAAACAAATGGGAGCAAAAATTAAATGAGGTTCCCAACAAAATAACTAAAATGAGTAAAGCAGAAATACTCAGAAATAATCCGCAAACATCTGCCGACC
>JBATAS010000021.1:0-1535 GCA_049661965.1 Ferruginibacter sp.
TGCTAAACCAAGGCGGTAACTTTTTTCGGTTAGTCGCAGGTCCGCATTGTCTTGCCGCAACAGTGTTCGGAACTCCGCCCGGCTGGTAAACATGCGATAGGGCTCATCGGTACCCTTATTGATCAGGTCGTCGATCAGCACACCAATATAGGCTTCACTTCTTTTCAAAACGACCGGTTGCAGCTCCCGGGTTTTTTGGTGTGCATTAATACCGGCCATTAAACCCTGGCAGGCGGCTTCCTCGTAACCGGTGGTTCCATTTATTTGTCCGGCAAAGAACAAATTATTGATCAGCTTGGTTTCCAGGCTGAATTTTAGTTGAGTTGGAGGAAAGAAATCGTACTCGATCGCATAACCCGGCCTAAACATTTTGCAATTTTCAAATCCCGGCACCATCCTAAGTGCTTGATACTGAACGCTTTCAGGTAATGAGGTCGAAAATCCATTGACATAAATCTCAATGGTATTATTTCCTTCGGGTTCAACAAATAACTGGTGCCTGTCTCTCTGTGCAAAGCGGCTGATCTTGTCTTCAATACTGGGACAATACCTTGGCCCGGTTCCCTGGATGCGTCCCTGGTACATCGGACTCTGTTCAAAACCTGTTTTCAGCAGTTCATGAACTTTATCATTGGTATAGGTGATCCAGCAACTTTTCTGCTGCCCGGTCTTTATCTTATCAATAGGTAAATAACTGAATCCTACAATTTCATCATCCCCCTTCTGCTCTTCCATTTTTGAGTAGTCCAGGCTTCGGCCATCTATTCGGGGGGGTGTGCCGGTTTTGAGCCTGTCTGTTTCAAAGCCCAGGGAAACCAACTGTTCTGTAATACCTAATGAGGATTTTTCGGCCATCCTGCCCCCTCCGAAGTTTTTCTCTCCTATATGAATAACGCCGTTTAAAAAGGTTCCGTTCGTTAAAACCACGGCTTTCGATTTGATCTCGTGCCCCAATCTGGTACTTACCCCGGTAACCTGGCCATCTTTTACGAGGATTCCCTGAACCGTATCCTGGTAAAAATCAACATTTGGGGTTTGCTCCAGCATTTCCCTCCAGGTAGCGGCAAATAACATTCTGTCACTTTGTACCCTCGGACTCCACATGGCCGGGCCTTTCGACCGGTTCAACATCCTGAATTGAATCATGGTTTTATCAGTAACAATCCCACTATAACCACCCATGGCGTCTATTTCTCTCACAATTTGACCCTTGGCGATGCCGCCCATGGCCGGATTACAGCTCATTTGGGCGATGGTTTGCAAATTCATAGTAACGAGCAAAACCTTACTACCCAGGTTTGCCGCAGCAGCAGCGGCTTCACAACCCGCATGGCCGGCGCCAACCACTATTATATCGTATTCTTGAAACATTGTTCGCAAAGGTAGTTTAGTATGTATTCATTATCCCCCATACTTGCGGAGTATTTCTTTCTCTGCAAGTATGCTTTTGAAAGTTAGCCCATCGTTTAGGCGCTGGAAATCGTTTTTATTTAAACTGGCTATCTTTTCAAAATAATCCCGGTTTTTAAGGATAA
>JBATAS010000022.1:0-2612 GCA_049661965.1 Ferruginibacter sp.
GCAGAGAACCTGTTAATCTATATAAGAAATATCTTAAAGAAACAACTTCCGGAAAACATCAGACTTATTCATTTAAAATTGTTTGAAACAAAAGATTCGTATGCTGAATGGACAGATTCTCTTACAACAAAACTTTAACTGTTAATTTAAAAATCAGTAGCTTACCTCTTTAATAAATACTATGTTTTCAAAAGCAACAGAATATGCGTTAAGGGCCACTATCTACATTGCTCAAAAAAGTTCGGAAGAAAACAAACTGGGTATAGATGAAATTGCAAGGGCCATTGACTCGCCAAAATCATTCACTGCAAAAATTTTACAATCGCTTACAAAAGACAATAAAGTCATCAGCTCCACAAGAGGGCCAAATGGCGGTTTTTTTATTACGGTGAACGCAAAAAAACTACCTGTACGTGCAGTATTGATAGCTATGGGAGAAAGTGAATTGTTAGATAAATGTGTGTTAGGCCTGAATAAATGTTCTGAGCTAAAACCCTGCCCTATGCATGACCAATATAAAACTATAAAGCACCAACTAATAAGTTTATTTGAAACCAAAACCATTCAGCAACTTGCAGATGATATAAATAATGGTGAAGTGTTTATAAAGAACCAGAAAAAATAAATTTATTTTTCTGGCTATTTCAAGGATTATATGTCGGTGAAGTAAAAAACCGGAAGACTTTCGTCTCCCGGTTACAAACTAACATCAATCGCAAAATTTATGCGCTAAAGGGTGTTACATACCCATTGTCATTCTTTTTTGTCTTAAGCCGCCCAATGAAGGATCTAACTCAATAGCCTTATCACACATTTGCTGCCCTTTTGAGGTTTGGCCTTTCTTTTGAAAACAAAGCCCGGCCTGGTACAAAGCCTTTCCGTCTTTCATATCCATCTCCATAAGTTTCTGACAATAGTCAAGGCATTTATCGTACATTTTACGATCGTAAAATGCTAAGGCAATATCTCTTAAAATTTCTTTGTCGCCGGGTTTTCTTCTGATGATCTCAGTCAACAGGGTTTCTCCTTTATCAAAATCACCGCTGTAAATGTATGAGAAGCCAAGATTTTCATTAAAATCGTTGCTCCGTATAAAACCATTTTCAGCAGCTTTATTAAAACTGGCTACCGCATTTTTATAATTATCATTGTTGTAATACAACAATCCTAATTCAAAATGCCATTTACTTTTGCTGTCATCAAGTTGTAAGGCTTTTACGTAATAAGGAATTGCTTTTCCTTCAAGTCCCATTTCCAGGTAAGTTCTGGCCAAAGTATATGTTACTTCAGCATCTAAAGGATTTTGTTTAACCAGTTCCAGTAATATTTTTTCAGCCCTTCCGTAATCTTCCATTTGAAAATACGACATGGCAATTATCCTGTCTTTATTGCCACAGCTTTTGCATTTTTGGGCAAAGTCGATTGCATTTTGAAACTGGCGGTAATTAAAGTAAAGTTCCATCAACTCAATGATGGCAACTTCATTATTATTATCAAGTTCAAAAGCTTTTGTAAAATTTCGTTTGGCAGCATCGGTACGGCGCATTTCTTTATTTACCAGGCCGTTTTCAAGATAGGCTTCTGTGTAAACAGGATTTAGTTCTATGGCATTGTCGAAATGCTTTGCAGCAACCAGGTATCGCCTGGCCGTTTTTTCTTCCATTCCTTTTTCAAAATGATATAAGGAGCTGTCGTATGACTGACCAAATGCAATGCATGAGATAAATGAAAAGATTAATGTAAGCAGATTTTTCATAGTGTATAGGTACAAAGATTATTCCATATTAATGGAGTACTACTGCTCCTAACGCCGGAAGATGAACATTTATTTCGTAAAGCTGTCTTTTTTTATCCACCGTTTTAACCTGCGGATTGGGGTTAAAAACCTTGCCAGCACCCCAGTATTTTTCATTATCACTGTTGAATACTTCAGTCCATACCGCTTTTCCTTTAACACTCAGTTTCCAATCCCTTCTTACAACAGGTGTTAAGTTTAAAATAACCAAAATATTATTCTTTTTATTTTTCCCTTTACGCATAAATGCAATTACCGATTCTGCCTGGTGCTTCAGGTCAACCCATTCAAATCCTTTTGTATTAAACTGATGTTCATATAATGCAGGTTCATTGCGGTATAAATGATTTAAATCTCTTACGCAATCCTGCATCTGCTGATGACAATTGAACTTTAAAAGATCCCAGGCCAATTCTGTTTTGTAGTTCCACTCAGTTGTTTGTGCAAACTCATTGCCCATAAATAACAATTTGGCTCCCGGATGCATGAACATATACGTGTAAAGCAGGCGAAGGTTTGCAAATTGCTGCCATTCATCACCAGGCATTTTGTATATCATTGGACTTTTGCCATGTACCACTTCATCATGACTGAATGGAAGCATAAAATTTTCGTCGTAGTAATACATCATACTAAACGAAAATTTATCCTGATGAAACTGCCGCATCAACGGATCCATTTTAAAATAATCAAGCGTATCATGCATCCAGCCCATCATCCACTTCATACCAAAGCCAAGCCCGCCCTCAGTTGTAGGCTTTGATATTTTTGGCCAGTCACTGGCTTCTTCGGCAATGGTTTGTATATCCGGGAAATC
>JBATAS010000023.1:0-13625 GCA_049661965.1 Ferruginibacter sp.
GGTTGGTACAATACATAAAACTTGGACTAACCCGCTACATCGCCAAAACTTCGCTGGCCCAAAAAATTGAAATAACAGCTTCGGTAAAAAAGAATGAGAAGCCGGTTAATTCATTAACCAATAAAAAAGATAAATGGAATTTTTGGGTATTTAACATTGGGGCAAACGGATATTACAATGCTGATGATCAAAGTAAATCTTACCGTTACTCGGGGAACCTTTCTGCCAATCGTGTTACTGAAAGATTAAAGGTTAATATAAGTGCAAATATTTCCAGGTATGAGGGCAAAGTAACTTATTCAGATGGAAGCAGTGATAAATATTTCAGCGACAATTCAGGGTTAAATGCCACTATCGTAAAAAGCATTACTAACCACTTTTCTGTTGGCGGATTCGCTTCGCTATACCACAGTACTTATAGCAATTACAACATAAAATCTACACTGCAACCGGCTATTGAATACAGTCTTTTTCCTTATAAAGAGGCAGTAAAGAAATCCATTACGTTATTTTATCAGGCAGGGATAAGTTATAACAAATATATTGATTCGAGCTATTACAATAATCCGGATAACGTGCAGTTTAGCCAGTCACTTTCGTTGAATGTTGCGTTTACTCAAAAATGGGGGAATCTTAATTTTAGCAGTTCCTGGAGTAATCTATTTGGATCGTTTCACCTTGACAGCACAAAAGTTAATGGAACAAAAATTAATACATTTTCACTTGGAGGATACCTGGAAGTACGTATCGTAAAGGGATTATCTTTTTATATATCAACTGATGTGAATTTTACAAAAGGCATTTATCCAAATATTCCACGTAAGAATTTTTCCAATGTTGATATTTTAACCAATACCCGGCAATATCCTACTCAAAAAGGGCTTTATGCAAATTTTGGAATTAATTACCGGTTTGGATCTATTTATAATAACGTAGTTAATCCCAGGTTTAGCAGAAATAGTTTTTAATTATTTTTTTTCAAAGCCTTTGTATAAGTTTCCAGGCATCGCTTACGGGCAAACTCATGCTCCACAATTGGTTTTGGATAATGCAGTTCATTTAATTCAGGCACCCATTTGTTTATATATACAAGCTGAGGATCGAATTTTTTTGTTTGCAGATACGGATTAAAAATACGGAAATACGGAGCCGCATCGCAACCACTGCCTGCAGCCCACTGCCAACCACCGTTGTTGGATGCCAGATCAAAATCCAAAAGTTTTTCAGCAAAATACGCTTCACCCAAACGCCAGTCGAGCAAAAGATGTTTGGTTAAAAAAGAAGCAACGATCATGCGAACCCTGTTATGCATAAAGCCTGTTTCATTAAGTTCTCTCATGCCAGCATCTACAATAGGGTAACCCGTTTGGCCTGTGCACCATTTTTCAAATTCACCTGCCTCTATTCGCCATTCTATATTATCATATGCCGGCTTAAATGCCTTACCCTTGCCAACCTGTGGAAAATGCCAAAGAATCATTTGATAAAAATCACGCCAGATGAGTTCATTTAAAAAAGTTTCACTCTGGTTTTTAGCCTGCCTGGCAATTTGCCTGATACTTATTGTGCCAAATCTTAAATGAACGCCCAGTTTTGAAGTAGCAGGCAACGCCGGGAAATCTCTTTTCTCTTTGTAATTATTAAGCAATGCATCTTTTAAACCTTTTGCAGGAAATGACTGCCCGGTAGCTATAAAACCAATCGATTGTAGTGAAGGAATTCTTTGTACCTGTTGCCGATAAAGGTTTTGAAGATATTTTTCGGTTGGATATGCCTTCAGATGAAAATTTTCCAAAACAGATTTCCATTTGCGGCTATAAGGAGTAAACACAGTGTATGGTTTACCATCATCTTTCAGTACTTCATCTTTTTCAAAAACCACATGGTCTTTATATGTATGAAAAGCTATTGCCTTAGTTTGTAAAAGCGCTGCTACAGCCACATCTCTTTCTTTTGCATAAGGTTCGTAATCATGATTAGTAAAGACTTTTTCAATGATGTATTGCTCAGCAAGTTTTACAAAAGCTTCGTTGGGTGTTGAATAAAACACTTGCAAGGCAGAGCCGATCTTAGATAAAGACAACTGTAAACCTTTCAAGGCAGCATGAATAAACTCAACCCTGCTGTCAGTTTTATTATCAAGCCTGTTCAAAATGTTTTTGTCAAAAATAAAGACGGGAATAACGGGCCGCCCGGCTTTCAAAGCATGGTATAGGCCTGTATTATCAGCTAACCTTAAATCACGCCTGAACCAGAAAATATTTACAGTTTGCATAACTTGTACAGGCTAAAACAAAAAAATTATACAATAGTTGGCTGCAGTAAGGAATAAATTTTTTGAGCGAAGGAGTTACTGTATTTTTTACCAGCTAAGCTTTGTACCCAGCGCATATTATATATTGAGTTCGTTAAAAACATTTCATCAGCATCCATTAATTCATTAACTGTAATTTTACATTCTGTAACCTGTATATTATTTACCGAAAGTTGCTGCATTATATTTTTACGCATGATGCCGGCTATACAACCTTCAGCCAACGCAGGTGTATAAATTATTTCATCTTTTATCAAAAAAATATTGGCAATGGTTGTGTCACAAAGCCTGCCATGGGTATTAAGTATAACAGCATCATTCCATTTTTCTTTTTTAGCCTGCATAGCTGCCATTACATAAGGCAAAAAATTGTTGTGCTTAATATTACTGAGCATATCACAACTTTTTTTTACATCATTGTAAATTCCAAGAACCAGCCCGTTGCTGTTCCACTGCCCTGCATTATCAGGTAAAGCCCATGATTGAACGAGGTAACCTGGGGTATTATCTGTTTCATCATATAAGCCTCCGTCGCCTCTGAAAAATGTAACCCTTACCCTGGCCATGTTTTGATGATCATTCTTTTTTAAAAGTTTAAAAATCTCTTCTTCAAATTTGGCCAATGTAAAATGTGCTGGTATATTAAACTGTAAAATTTTAAGCCCCTTCACCAGGCGTTCAAAATGGTCTGCTGCAAAAAAAAGATGATTACCCCTGCTTTTGAGGGTTTCAAACAACCCGTCACCATAACGAAAGCCACGGTTGCTGGCCGAAATAAATCCGGTATCGGCATCAATCATTTTACCATTGTAGTTACAGTATTCCATATTTCAAATATACAGTAACTGCTTTGTGCGACTAAAATTTTGCTATAAAATAAAGTCCCCCGAAAATTCGGGGGACAATTCTTCATTACAGTTTTAGAGACCAGAGTTTATAATAAGTTTTGTTTAGATTTCTTCATCTAATATATTATTTTTTACTGCGTATAAAATTAAGCCTGCAGTACTTTTTGCACCTGTTTTTACTTTCAGTTTATCACGTATCGCTTCTACAGTACGTGGACTAAGATCAACGAGGTCGGCTATTTCCTTAGTACTTTTTTCCTCACACATCAACTTAAGTATCAGCATTTCTTTTTCATTCAGATTTGCTTCCTGCTGCATTAACCTTTGCGGAGTAGTATCATTACGCTGCTTTAGGTTAGTAAGCAAGGCCTTGTTGGTCAAAGAATTAAAATAATATTCCTGCTCAAAACAGGTTTTAATAGCTTCGTAAATAATTTCACTATCGCTGGTTTTTGTAAGGTAACTATTGGCGCCTATTTCCATCAACTTCGTTATCATGCTATGGTCATCCATCATGGTAAGCATAATAATTTTTACATTGGGGTGCAGTTTTTTGATTTCCGGAAGGGCAGTAATGCCATCCATGATCGGCATCTGAATATCCAGCAAAATGACATCAACTTCAATCATTTTAAGCATATTCAGCAAATGCATCCCATTATCAGCTTCAGCAATAACCTTTACATCTTTTTTGGCACTCAAGGCAGTTTTAACACCTGCACGGTACAAAACATGGTCATCAGCAATTATTACTTTAATAGGTTCATTCATATTCTCATTCGGCATCATAATAAGCAATTTGGGTTTTCAAGGGCATTGATATTCCAGTATATAACGAAAGCTGCAAGTTCAAATTATATTCAAAAACAATAAAGCGTGTAAATACCCTTTGTGTAAGATGGGGTTTTTACGCATAAGTAATGAACTTATCCGCATATATAACCTCATACAATAAAATTTAATTTATATTTTTTTATTCTATCAGTTTATTCCGCATGCCATACATGATAAGCCCACCAATGGTTTTAGCATCAACCTTGCTTTTCATATTCTGCCGTATAGTTTCAATAGTACGGGGACTTAAGAATATTATTTTCGAGATTTCTTCGGTGGTTTTATCTTCTGATAAAAGCTGGAGTATCTTTAATTCCTTTTCATTAAAACTTACCGGAATATTACTTCCGTAATGCTGACGTACATTTTTTTTCTGCATCAGCTTTCCCATAACGGCTTTGTTCACCAGTTCATTAAAATAAAAATCATCATTCATACAGGTGAGTATCGCTTCGTAAATTTCCTCAGGGTCGGTGGTTTTGGTGAGGTAGGCATTGGCTCCCATTTCCATCATCTTGCTGATCATCTGCTGATCATCGTACATAGTAAGTACAATGATCTTAATGTCTTCATATTCTTTGCGGATAAGCTGAATGGCGTTAATGCCGTCTATTTCAGGCATCCGTATGTCCATAAGCAGCACTTCGGGCTTTTTTATGGCAATCTTGTGCATCATATCCTTCCCATCTTCGGCTTCCCATAGCATTTTTAGGTTCTCCTTACCTGATAATGCCATCTTGATACCATCACGGAAAATTTTATGGTCGTCGGCTATGGCAATTTTAATTAACTGGTTTGCACTCATAGAATTCACTATTGGGGGTTAGTAAAAAACTTGCCTAAGTTACAGTTTTTAGTCATAATCCAATAAAATTGACAGGTAAAATTATATACCCTGGTATATCAGTTCGTTGATTTTCATGCAATTCAGAAAAACTACTACGTAAATTTACGTGAAAAAAAACACGTTAAACTACGTATGCCTGTTGCATTTATACCCGATAATCAGGTAAAAGCAGTAAAACAAAAAAAGGGCAATAATGCTCTTTTTCCAGGAGCAGGGCCGTTATACATTTGTATCAGTTGATTGACATAGGTACACATAATTGTTTTATATCCAAATATCCAATAGAAATGTTAAGAACCTGTCCAATTATCCCGGGAAAACCTTGTTTGTGCTTGTACTACCTTGTCAATCAACTTTTTTAATACCCGTTTTACTATCCAATAAACCACCAGAAAAAATTATGGCTGTCTGTTTCATAACAAGCGGCCTTTTTTATGCAAACTAAAAACACAGGTTCGCCATCTCTTCTTTTACCTGTAACATTATTATTTCCCTGCGCCCGGTTTTCCACATTCGTATTTATACTGTGGAAAACTACGATTATCTCAATAGTAATTTTACGGCCTTCCATTCGTATATTTACCCGAATTTAATAGGTTATTTTACCTGTTATTTATGCTGTAATCCTCTATAGCACTGTATTTTGGTAATTTTTAATCTTTGCGTACAGATATTAGGGGGTTTGTAGACAACAGCTTTTGGTAGAAGTTTACACCAGAAACACTATTACTTTTAGAAACCTTAAAACTAATTTATTATGTGGGGAATTTACGATGCAATGGAATGCCTGATAAGTTTTGGAAAACACTTTTTTTAATTTAGAATTTCTTACATTTGAAAGAAATTATTAAATTATAAAAGTACTTTCCTACATAACTTTTTTTTCAGAAATCATACCTTTTTTCTTGTGTCTTGTATTTATAAAACAAATAAAAGACAAAGATTATAAGGTATTTTTTGTGTACTTATCTCTCCTGTTCGTACTCTTTATCCCGGTTTTTTATTTTAAATTCATAACTCCTAATACTGAATACCGGTTAATTTTTTTGCGAATTTTCCTTATTGTTGAATTTTCTTTGATTTCTTTGATTTTTTACTACAATATTAAGCGGATCTTTTTTAAAAAGATTACTCTTTATCTTATTTTCCCATTTATTCTATTTTCAGGTTACGATTATTTTATAACAGAAAAGGCAACCTTTAGCTACGTTCCTTTAGTAGTAGAATGCTTGATTTTACTTGTTTATATTCTATATTTTTTTTACGAAAAGGTTCAAACCTATACCACAATTCCTATCTACCAAAACAAGATATTCTGGATTGGTGTTGCTTTTACAATTTATTGTGCCGGAAATTTTTTCCTTTTTTTATATGCTAATAATGTAACAAAGAATGCCGAATTTCTGTATTATTACACACTTATTTACAGCACATTTACAATTCTAAAAAATATTTTACTTTCTATAGGAATAATAATAAAACAACCGGATTTTAACGCAAAAGACCCTGATTTTTTAACCCAAGACTCAATCCTTGATATGATTGATAAAAAATGAATTTAGTTACATTAATTATCCAGGATGTTTAAATTACTTCAAACAAATAGCTCATATATACTCTTTTTAGGAACATTAGGCATGCTTACGCTTGCCATTGCCATTGTGGGTTTTGTTATTTTTCACCAGCGAAAAGTAATCAGGTACAATACCCAGTTAAAAAAATTAGAAGAAGAAAAGCAGCAGATATTATTAAACGCCTCTATACGCTTTCAGGAAGAAGAGCGTAACCGTATTGCAGCCGATCTGCATGATGATGCCGGCCCGCTGCTGGCAACAGCCCGGCTTTACCTTAATGAAAACCTGGTAAACCAGGAAAAGGCCCAGCAACTGCAAAGCATTTTCAGCGCTAAACAGATATTAGACGATGCCATACTGCTGATACGGAATATCAGCCATAGCCTGATGCCGCCAACCCTGAAGAATTTCGGGCTGGAAAGTGCCGCCACCGACCTGTTTCAAAAGATTGGTGCCAGCGGCAGCCTGAATGCCAGCGCCCGTTTTCATGATTACCGTACCCGGCTTAAGGTAGAGCAGGAATTACTTGTATTCCGTATAATACAGGAACTGGTAAACAATATTTTAAAGCACAGTAATCCGGGCTTTATTCATTTAACTCAAAACATCAGCGCCAATAAAATGTATTTCCGTATTCATCATGATGGTACGGGTATTGTACAGGCCGATTTTGAAAAACTGAACCATAGTACACTTGGCCTGGGATTAAAGAATATTGCCAGCCGCATTAAAGTGCTGCACGGTCGTATTCTGTTTGAAATAGACCCCAGCAAGACTTATTACAAGGTAACCATTGAAATTCCGAGAGAGCCCGCGGTTTAAAAACAGCATTGATTTTTACCGCCTGTAACAGTTAAAATAGAATAACTCCTTTTCCATTTAACAAATTACTGTTCTTTTCGTAGTTTTACCGAAGCCCCATACTTATGAATGAAATTAAAGTAGCCATTGCCGACGATCATAAAATTTTCAGGAAAGGAGTAATACTTTCCATGCGGAGTTATACCAATATTAAATTTGTAATGGAAGCCGATAACGGAGAAGAACTGCTGGAACAAATTCCGGAGTTTGAACCTGATGTTATATTGTGCGACCTTAAAATGCCTGTTAAAGACGGCATTGATACGACAAAGCTCATCACAAAAAGGTTTCCCAATATCCGGGTGATTATTTTAACCATGTATGAAGACGAAAGGTTTGTAGGTCATTTGATGGATTGCGGGGCTGCAGGCTACCTTTTAAAAAGTACCGAACCTTCTGAAATTAAAAAAGCCATTATGGATGTGATGCGTACAGGGTTTTACCTTAACCCGTTTGTAAATAAAGTGCTCATCAAAAAAAATTACTCCAAACAAAAATTCAACCCTACCCTTACATCGGAAGTTGTATTAAGCGAAAGGGAAAAAGAAGTGCTTACCTTGGTTTGTATGGAGTTTACAGCTGCAGAAATTGCCGGCAAAATGGATATCAGCGCCAGAACAGTGGAAGCTATTAAAGACCGCCTGATGGAAAGATTTGGTGTAAAAAATTCAGTAGGCCTGGTATTTTATGCCATGAAAAATTCACTGATTGATTAAGCAGCCCCTTAAAATAATCCAAACAACTTACTGTCTATACTGGTAATAATTTGCCCCAGGTGTTCTTCATTTTCAGCAAATTTATTCTTATCAGCATCTATTATTAACAGCGGGCCTTCTTTGTAATTATCAATCCAGTTATTATAAAATTCGTTCAGTTTCTTTAAATAATCCAGGCGGATATTTTCTTCATACTCTCTGCCTCTTTTTTGTATTTGTGCAACTAATGTAGGCACTGATGCTTTCAGATAAATGATCAGATCGGGCGGTTGCACCATCAGCTTAAGGGTTTCAAAAAACTTATAATAATTATCAAAATCACGTTTTGTCATCAGCCCCATATCGTGCAGGTTGGGTGCAAAAATATTGGCATCTTCATAAATGGTCCGGTCCTGTATTACTGTTTCGGTACCGTTATGTATTTCCAGTAACTGTTTTAACCGGCTGTTTAAAAAGTATATCTGCAGGTTAAAACTCCAGCGGGGCATATCTTCATAAAAATCGTTCAGGTAAGGGTTGTGATCCACATCTTCAAACTGTGGAATCCACTTATAATGCTTACTCAGCATTTCTGTTAATGTGGTTTTACCTGCACCAATATTTCCAGCTACAGCTATATGCTTTGGTTTTTTAATCTTTGCCATAATTCTTTTATGAATTTACAATTGCCCGTTATATTTTAAAAATCAAGCGGAGCATCTAAAGTAAACAAAATCTGAAATCAAAATCATGAAATCAAAAATAATTTAACCCAATTGCTTCTCTTACAAGTTTCATTGTTGCTGCAGCGCTTATATTAGCTTTTTCTGCACCTTTTTTCATGATCTGTTCCAACCCCGCTTTATCTTCCAGAATAGCATCTACCTTATTGCGTATAGGGCTGATAAAATTCACCATATCTTCTGCCAATTGCTTTTTTAAATCGCCATATCGTATGGTACAGTTATTATAATCATCTTCAAACTGCTGAATGGTATCAGCACTGCAAACAAGGTTCATCAGTAAAAAGATGTTCTCGATATAATCAGGCTTAGGAGCATTTTTTTCTGTAGGGCCGCTGTCAGTTTTTGCCTTCATCACTTTTTTACGAATCATATCATCTGTATCAGCAAGATATAAGGTGGCCATCTGGTTTTCACTCTTACTCATTTTACCCGAACCATCCAGGCTGGGTACTTTAACTAATTGCTGATTATAATTAAATGCCTGCGGCTCCGGAAAAACCTCTCCATACCGGTGATTAAAGCGATTTGCAAAAGTACGGGCCATTTCCAAGTGCTGCTCCTGGTCTTTACCTACGGGTACATATTTAGCCCGGTGTAAAATAATATCGGCTGTTTGCAAAACCGGGTAAGTTAATAAGCCTGCATTTACGTTTTCGGGATTTAGTCTCACTTTATCTTTAAAAGTGGTTGTCTTTTCCAACTCGCCTTTATAGGCCAGCATATTTAAATAGAGGTAGAGTTCTGCTGTTTCATGCAAATGACTTTGGCAATATAAAGCTACTTTATCAGGGTCAAGTCCGCAGGCGATATTTTCGGCCAATACCCGGTGTACATTAGCTTTAAGCTCTTTTGTATCGGGATGTGTAGTTAAGGAATGCAGATCAGCAACCATAAAATAGCAGTCAAACTCGTCCTGCATTTTTACATAATTACGAATAGCTCCAAAATAATTTCCCAGGTGTAAAAATCCGGTGGGCCTGATCCCACTCATTACTATTTCTTTCTTCTTTTCCATCAGGTGGCGAAGATAGGAAAAGTTGTCTGTTAGAGGCTGATGATAAGGAGGTTTCCATTCATAATTATAATATGCCGACTGCCAAGTGACTACCATAAACTGCCAAGTATCGGTTATATTTGCCGTATGGAAGTAAATGATGTTTTAGTTGCTAAATTAGCCAATCTGGCCCGTTTAAAGTTTGATGACAGTGAAAAAATATCCATTAAAACTGATTTACAAAAGATGATTAAGTTTGTTGAAAAACTTAACGAACTTGATACAACTGGTGTAAAGCCTTTATTGCACATGAGCGAAAATATAAACATTTTAAGAGCAGATGAAGTAAAAGGCAGTATAAGCCGTGAAGCTGGTTTACAAAATGCCGCGATACATGATGAACAGTTTTTTAAAGTACCAAAAGTGATAAAAAAATAGTTTAGGGTTTAGGAGTTTAGAGGCTTAGTTGAACATGTACTAAACTGCTAAACCCTACCCTAAACCGCAAACTAAATTTTATGCAGGGAATCATACATCTTGAAAAGATCCTTAAAAGTTATTACCTGGGCAAAAATGAACTTCAGGTCTTAAAAGGAATATCGTTAGACATTTTTAAAAATGAATATGTGGCTTTAATGGGCCCCAGCGGATCGGGCAAATCAACATTAATGAATTTATTGGGTTGCTTAGATACGCCATCGGGTGGCAAATATATTTTAAACGGAAAAGACGTAAGCCGGATGCCTGATGGCGATCTTGCCGAAGTGCGTAATAAAGAAATAGGATTTGTATTTCAGCAGTTTAATTTACTACCCAGGTTAACCGCCGCCGAAAACGTTGCTCTGCCCTTAGTTTACAGCGGCATCGGCAAAAAAGAAAGACATGAAAGAGCCCTCGATGTTTTACGAAAAGTAAAACTGGATGACCGTAGTCATCACAAACCAAATGAACTGAGTGGCGGCCAGGCCCAACGTGTAGCTATTGCAAGGGCGTTAATTAATAATCCATCAATCATTCTGGCCGATGAACCTACAGGTAACCTGGATACTAAAACCTCTTACGAGATCATGGATATAATGGGTAAGATACACGCTGATGGCAATACGGTTATTCTGGTTACGCATGAAGAGGACATATCCCATTATGCTCACCGGGTTATCAGGTTAAGAGATGGAGTAATTGAAACGGATAATGTGAACGAAAATCCGGTTATCGCTTCTGTTCCGGCATAAACTGACTGCCCGTTAACTATCCCGATAATTTTTGTTGCTTTGCATAACAAAAAACAATATCATGGCTTTAAAAATATATACCAAAACCGGCGATAAGGGTAAAACCAGTTTAATTGGCGGTACTAAAGTAGCAAAAAGCAATATCCGCATTGAAGCCTATGGCACTATTGATGAATTGAATTCTTACATCGGTTTAACCGCCGACCAACTTACCCATCAACCCTCAAAAAATATTTTAAAAGAAATACAGGACCGTTTATTTACCGTTGGTTCTTCTTTGGCCTGCGATCCGGATAAAGAACCTCTATTAAAGATTCCTGATTTAAAGGAAACAGATATTGAATTACTGGAAAAAGAAATAGATGCCATGAATGTTCAATTGGCACCAATGAAATCTTTTATTTTACCGGGCGGTCATGTTTCCATTTCTACGGCTCATGTTACCCGTTGTGTATGCAGGCGTGCCGAAAGGCTTTGTGTAAATATGCAGGAGCATGATCAGTTTGTTGACCCGCTGGTTATAAAATACTTAAACCGGTTAAGCGATTATCTTTTTGTGTTGGCAAGATTTGCAGGGCATTTGCTGGGTGTGGCCGATATTCCCTGGAAACCCAGAGTTTAATTTTCAAATCATCTTCCCGTCTTTCATCATTAAAACCCTGTCGCTCATTTTTGCCAGTTCCTCGTTATGAGTTACAATTAAAAAAGTCTGGTCAAACTTATTCCTCAAATCAATAAATAACTGGTGCAATTCTCGGGCATTGGCGCTATCCAGGTTACCCGTGGGCTCATCAGCCATAACAATAGAAGGGCTGTTTATTAATGCCCGGGCCACCGCTACCCTTTGCTGCTCACCACCCGAAAGTTGCTGCGGTTTGTTCTCCAGCCTGTTGGCCAAACCTAAAGTTTTCAACAATTCTGTGGCCTTTATAACCACTTCTTTCTTTTTTTCGCCGGCTATCCAGCCAGGAATACAAACATTTTCCAATGCCGTAAATTCGGGTAATAAATGATGAAACTGAAAAACAAATCCAATATTCTTATTCCTGAATGCAGATAATTTTTTCCCATTAAGCGATTCCAGGTGCTGCCCATTTAAAATAATCTCTCCCGAATCTGCCTTGTCTAAACTGCCCATAATGTGCAGCAGCGTGCTTTTTCCGGCACCCGACGATCCAACTATACTTACAATTTCTCCCTTAGCAACCGAAAGATCCACCCCTTTTAACACTGTAAGCTGACCGTATTGTTTTTTTATATTTTTTGCAGATAACATGCACCGAAAATAGTTAATAATTGCAATTATAAGGCTTTAAAAAGCAGTCTGTGGGAATTTATTAAGCTGTTCAAAATAAATCTGGAAATTAGCCGTTTAAAAAACACTTTTGGTTATTCCGAATGAACTTATACATTTGCAAAAAATAAACCCTATACAAAGATGTTTTGGACACTAGAATTAGCATCACATTTGGAAGATGCACCATGGCCTGCTACTAAAGATGAATTGATTGATTATTCAATCCGTAGTGGTGCGCCTATTGAGGTAGTAGAGAACCTGCAGGAGCTGGAAGACGAAGGTGAAATATATGAAGGCCTTGATGATATCTGGCCCGATTATCCCAGCCAGGAAGATTTCTTTTTTAATGAAGATGAATATTAATCGCTGATTAATAATGATTTTTTTGATTTCGCTGAATCAAAGAAGGCTGCTTTTACAAGCAGCCTTCTTTATTAAATACTGTTATAATCAGCAAAATCAGAACAATCAATTCAATCTGCGATTTACATCTTATTTATCACCGCTTCAGTAACTCCCGTAAAAGAGAATCCTCCATCATGAAATAAATTCTGCATGGTAACCATTCTGCTCATATCGCTAAACATCATTACAATGTAATTAGCACAATCATCGGAACTGGCATTGCCCAATGGACTCATTTGTTCGGCATAGGACATAAAACCATCGAAACCTTTTACGCCACTGCCAGCTGTAGTTGCCACCGGCGACTGTGAAATTGTATTAACACGTACATGTTTTTTAACCCCGTAATGATAACCAAAACTACGTCCTACACTTTCCAGTAATGCTTTTGCATCAGCCATTTCGTTATAATCAGGAAATACACGCTGGGCTGCGATATAAGATAATGCTACCACACTACCCCATTCATTTATAGCATCCATTTTCATGGCGGTAGCCAGAACACGGTGCAGACTCATAGCTGATATATCCAATGATTTTGCATTGAATCCGTAATCAATCTCTGTATAATGTTTCCCTTTACGCACGTTGATGCTCATGCCTACAGAATGTAAAACAAAATCAACGCCACCTCCAAAATGTTCCATTGATTTTGTGAAGAGGTTGGTAACATCATCATTACTACTGATATCGCAGGGAATAACAGGTGCTTTTATCGCTTCTGCCAGCTTATTGATCTCACCCATACGCATGGCAACGGGAGCATTGGTTAAAATAATTTCTGCACCTTCTTCATGACAGCGTAAGGCTGTTCTCCAGGCAATTGACCTTTCATCTAATGCGCCAAAAATGATTCCTTTTTTTCCTTTCAGTAAGTTGTATGACATAAGCAGTTTTTTATGCGGTAAAGATAGCCCTTATTTAAAATAAAAAAAGTTCCGGTAGTACCGGAACTTTTCGTCTATATCAAGTTATACA
>JBATAS010000024.1:0-3237 GCA_049661965.1 Ferruginibacter sp.
CCCGTACGTCGAAAGCGATGGCATTGGCACGCCTTGTTGATGTGGTGTTGAGGTTGATATTATAGGCTACTAAAAAATCTCTGGCGCCAATGACGGTGCCGCCGCGTTTGGCGTCGAACTCAGCCGGACCAAAATCGGGCTTCCACTGCGGTTCTTTTATTTTTTTGAAGAAGCCTTCGTATTCGCCGGCTCGTATTACACTCAGGTTGTTGCGTTCTGTGTTTGGTTGTGCGGCTTCGTAGAGGTAAACGGGAATGTTTAATTCTTCTCCTACCCGCCTGGCGAGTTGCTGTGCGTACTGCGCCGTTTCTTCCATGCTGATGTTGGCAATGGGTATCAGCGGACAAACATCGGTGGCACCCATGCGGGGGTGCTCGCCTTTGTGTTTGCTCATGTCTATTAACTCGCCTGCTTTTTTTATGGCCTGGTAGGCGGCTTCTATTACGTTTTTTGGTTCGCCAACGATGGTTACTACGGTGCGGTTTGTGGCTTTGCCGGGGTCTACATTGAGGAGGCGTACGCCGTCAATTTTTTCTATTTCGTTGGTTATTTGTTTGATGATGTTGAGGTCGTTGCCTTCGGAGAAATTTGGGACGCATTCGATTAGTTGCATGGTTTGTTTTTTATTTGAAGACTGTTTGTTTATAGTGTCAGTCTTTTGCTTTTAAAAGTATTCTTTTTGTATTGTTCTTTTTTGCTTCTCCAAAAAAGAACCAAAAAAGGAGCCCGACAAAGGATTACAGCCCCTTTGTCGGAACCAGCTATGTTCGGCTTTTGTGCTACTGTAGCTTCAGCTTCGGTAATTCTACTCTTACGATAGCAATCAGTATTTAGCTTTTGGCTATGGCGAAGTTAACCAGAGATTTTACTTAAACAAAAAATGAGTTTGCTTGAATGGATACCCACTTAATTTGTTTAATCATCCTGATTATGGCTTTGGTTACTTTCTATTGGTTTGTTACAATGTATTGAAGTGCCGCACTAATGAATTACAAGTTGTTTGTATAGGCTTGGGTTCTTTAAATATGGTTGTTGTGATGAATTGCTAAATAAAAAGCAAGCTGTTACCGTGGGTGGGCGGCAAAACGGGCGGAGCCCATCGGGTTTGCCTTGATTTTTTTTGTTACTTTTTTGTATCAAGACAAAAAAGTAAAGAAAAGAAACTAAGCACAAAAAATTTAGTTTAATAAAGCTGATAAAACTCCTTTTTCGTAATTTTTTTCAAAAAGACTTCCTTTCTTTTTGAAACATCATCTTTACAGCAACAGCCATAATAATAACCATTATCGCCATCGCTTTTTGTAATGAGATAACCGCTGGCAGAATTTTTATACTTTTTAAGCGCTTTAGAATTTGTAAGAGTTTGTGTAATGGTATATTCGCAATCATTCTTCCAGTGTATCGAAAATTGTGTCCTCACCTTTAATTTCCTGTTATACTGATACTGGTATTTGTTCTTGCGCTGAATCAAAATAGTATTACCTAAAGAATCGGTGAACATAAAATATCCTTTATGATACCTGGCACAATCAGATTGCGCCTGTACATAACTGCTAAATAAAAGTACACAGGCGAATATTACCAGTTTTTTCATATCGCTTAAATTATATTTCCATTTATCATCACCTTATCAATACAATTCTCTCCAAAAGAATAAGGAAGGTACGCAAGCGAAGGAATGGGTTTTGTAAAAATAAGATTTGCTTTTTTGCCGATGGTTATGGAGCCAAGCTGATCCTGTAATTCCATGGCATAGGCTGCATTGATGGTTGCTGCATTGATGGCTTCTTCGGGCAGCATTTTCATTTGAATGCAACTGAGGGCAATCACAAAATTCATATTACCGCTGGGCGAAGAGCCGGGATTGTAATCGGTGGCGATGGCGATGGCGCAACCGGCATCAATCATCTGACGGGCGGGCTGAAATGGCATGCGGAGGAAGAAAGCAGCGGTTGGTAATAGGGTTCCAATAACAGTTGAGCCATTTAACAATTTAACATCGCTTTCTGTCATAGTTTCCAGATGATCAACGGATAAGGCGTTTAACTTAATGGCCGATTCGATGCCGCCAATGCTGTTTAACTGGTTTATATGCAGTTTGGGTTTTAGACCAAATCCGATGCCGGCATTTACGATGGTTTCCATTTCGGCAGAGGAGAAGAAACCGGTTTCGCAGAAACAGTCAATATAATCTGCCAGCTTTTCATTGGCAATGACGGGGAGCATTTCGTTGATGAGTTGGTCAATATATCCCTGGTGATTTTCTTTAAAAGCAACAGGATAAGTATGTGCACCGAGGAAGGTTGATTTGATGGGAATGCTGCATTTTTCTTTTAATCTTTTTATCACCCGCAGCATTTTCAACTCCCCTTCCACGGTTAAACCATAACCAGATTTTATTTCAAGGGCACCGGTGCCGAGTTTGATGACATCCTGTATTCTTTTATAGGCACTGTTGAAGAGTTCATCTTCGGTTGCTTCATTTAATTTGTTTGCCGAGTTTAATATACCGCCGCCTTTGGCTGCAATCTCAGCATAGCTCATGCCTTTTAGTTTGTAAATAAATTCTTCCTCTCGGGTTTTGGCAAAGACGATATGGGTGTGACTGTCGCACCAGGTTGGTAAAACGAATTGTTCATGTGCATCTATAATATCTTTGGGAAGATGAGGAACTTTTAATTCCAGTTCGTACATGGCGCCGTAATCGGCAATGATGCCGTCTTCAATTAAGAGAAATGCATCTTCTATTGATGGTAATTTAGCCAGCGCTCCTCCCCTGAGTAATTCATTTTGTTCCCGAACATTAATTAACCTGCTGATATTTTTTATTAGTATTGATGACATTTAAAACAAATTTTATAGTTTGGCAAAAACTGACCTGTACCTGATAAAATATTCAGTCATATCCATGTACCGTATCCCTTTTACAATATTTAAATAGTCAGGGCCAATGGTTAATGTAATCTGAAAATCGGCCGACCTGAATTTATCAACGCCTTCCCGTTCTGCAATAACTACAAGCCTCACGCCCTTTCGCCGCACAGCCATGATATCATATTCACTGCTGTCGAACTGCAGCATATTGCCTTCGTCATAAATACGCATGGCATATTTTACCGTATCCATTTTTGCATCGGGCCCTACGTGAATATAATTAAACAACAGGGAATCTTTCAGATCAATAATATCCAGAACCGATTTAAAGGTAACCTGTTCTTTTTCGCCGGTATAAACCAT
>JBATAS010000025.1:0-7892 GCA_049661965.1 Ferruginibacter sp.
TACCAATCCTGCCTGCCGGCAGGCAGGATTGGTAGGCGCACCACTTTGAGGTAAAAAAGATAGAATAATGTTCTTTGTTTACGTATAAGGAGTACTGTTAGAAATTACATTTATGTTGGTATGAGCAACAATGTAAGTAGGAGGATTTTAGAGCATAATGCTGGTGAGAATAAGTCAACTAAAGCTTATAAGCCATTTATTCTGATCTATACAGAAACATTTGCAACACGAATAGAGGCAAGAGAAAAAGAAAAATATTTAAAATCAGGAATTGGAAAAGAATATCTTAAGTCATTATAATAATTACAAGCCCGGGTGGCGAAATTGGTAGACGCACCACCTTGAGGTGGTGGCGCCTATAACTGGGCGTGCTGGTTCGAATCCAGTCTCGGGCACAGTTATAAAGCCTTGAACATTTGTTCGGGCTTTTTTTATACTTCATTACGAGGGCTTGTTCGAACCTGTCTGCCGGCAGGCAGGTCCAGTCTCGGGCACAAAGCTTCTCATTAAGTGGGAAGCTTTTTAATTTTAATTATCTTGTAAAAAAATTGATAATGGGAACGGAGATAAAATGCCCCAATTGCGGCCACCAGTTTGAACTGAACGAAAGCCTGAAAAGCGAAGTAGAGAAAGAACTGCGTGGTAAAATGCAGGACTGGCAAAAGAAAAAAGAAGAAGAATTTGAAAAGCAAAAAACCTTGCTGGTTACCGAAGCATTAAAAAAAGCGGGTGATGACACTGCTGCCAAATTAAAATCGCTGGAAGAAGAAGCCAAACTAAAAAGCCAGCAGTTACATGACCTGCAAAAAAAAGAACTGGATCTGCTGCGTGATAAAAATGCACTGGAGGAAAAGCAAAAGAACATGGAAGTTGAAATTGAGAAAAGATTCCTCGAAAAAAGAAAAGAGATTGAAGACTCCGCCGTTAAAAGAGAGCAGGAATTATTTGACCTGAAGACCAAAGAATACAAACTGCAGATGGAGCAGCAGCAAAAACTGATTGAAGAACTGAAACGTAAAAGCGAACAGGGCAGCATGCAATTACAGGGCGAAAGCCAGGAGATATTGCTGGAAGAAATTTTGAAAGAAAATTTTCCATTCGATATTATAGAGGAAGTAGGCAAAGGCGTTGAGGGGGCAGATTGCATGCAGATAATCCGTAACAGCGCCGGAACCGTTTGTGGTAAAATTATTTATGAAAGCAAACGTACAAAAGCATGGAGCAATGCCTGGGTTGATAAATTAAAAAACGATAAACGCACCAAAGCTGCTGATGCAGCGATTTTGGTAACTCAGACTTTTCCAAAAGATATGGATCGCTTTGGCGAAAAAGATGGTATATGGCTTTGCAATTTTGCAGAAGTAAATAGCGTTGCTCATTTGCTACGCAACGGAATCATAAAAATTTACGACATTCAAAAAAGCCAGGAAGGTAAAGGCGATAAAATGCAGATGCTGTACGATTATCTGACCGGCATTGAGTTCCGTGGACAGGTAGAAGCCATTACTGAAGGATTTATTGCCATGAAACAAGGCATTGCAAAAGAACGTATCCAGATGGAAAAAATATGGAAGGAACGTGAAAAACAGTTGGAGAAAGTATTGATAAGTACCAGTGGCATGTATGGTTCGGTAAAAGGAATTGCCGGCGCATCTATTGGCGATATACCTTTGCTTGACGGAACGGATGATGAAGATGCAGAAACTAACTAAGCCTGATAATGCCCTTTGATACTACTTATCATATCAAAACCTATAATCCGGATGTTAATGGAAAAGTCACTATACCCGGTGAGGGAGAGTTAACTCTATTTTTAGCCCCCTGGCAGTTACCATCGCAGTTTGATTCGTTACTTGTAAGGCACGACAGTATTGTATACAGCACACATCAAATGCTTGCAAAAGAATCAGAGTCGGCAAAAACTTATAAACCCGATTATGCTATACTATACGTTTTTCTTGCTTTCATTGCATTTTTCTTAATTACCAAAACAACCAGGTTCAGAACCTGGGTAAAAAAAATAGAATCAGTTTTTGGTATTGAGGAAGAACCGGAAAGGATACGAAAGCCCAAGGCTTACCTCACCTACTATGGTGATGAAATTAATTTTACAGATGCAGAACTTGCCGTAATCCTCAGCAAACGTTTCGCTTATTACCGGCAGTTGAATTTAGAACATCAATCCATTTTTATACATCGGGTACAAAAATTTATGGCTGAAAAAACATTTAAGATACATGATGAAAAAGCATTTAAGGAAATGCCGGTTTTGATCAGTGCAGCAGCCATTCAACTAACCTTTGGATTAAAAAAATACCTGTTACCACATTTTGAATTTATACATATTCATCCCCAGGAATTCTTAAGGGTTCATCCTGTTTTGTGTTTCCTTGAAGGCAATGTTTCAGGCCATGCCATCAGGCTTAGCTGGAAACATTTTATTGACGGATACGACAATCCAAACGACGGGCAAAACGTAGGACTGCACGAACTGGCCCACGCACTGCATTACCAGACCTTTATTGTAGAAAGGAATGTGGACAGGAGTTTCCGGAACTATTATGACGGGTTTTCGGCCAATGGCGATAAAGCTTATCAATCAGAAAAATCAAAAGAGAAAAATCTGTACTCGGAGTATGCCGAAAAAAACCTGCAGGAATTCTGGGCTGAATCGGTGGAAATATTTTTTGAAAAACCAAAGGAAATGAGGGGCCATTACCCACAGTTGTACGAATCCATGAAATCTATATTAAACCAGGATCCCATTAACCATATTCCCAAATTAAGCAGTTAATACCCAGGTTAAAAAATTATTGTTGAAGTAGAGATAATGTACATTCAGCAGGTACTGTTCTTTAAAGGTAACATGCACGGTTCCTTGTTGAGGCTCTCCTTTAATTGATGTAATCACAATATCTTTTTTAAAATCAACTTCACCACTACCCCACCATTTAAATACCGATTCTTTTACACTCCAGTAAAGTGTAAGGCTTTGTGTAACAGGCATGGGGCATTGTTCATTAAGCACTGGCAGTTCTTCATCGTACATGAATTTATGCTGTATCCTTTCTATTTTTTCGTTTAGTAATTCAACATCAACTCCCACTCTGTACAATTTACTTACAATAGCTGCCGCATAATCTCCGCAATGTGATATGGAAAAATGAAAAGGCTCATCTTCTAAAAAAGGTTTTTTGGTATCTGCTATCTTAATCAGCCTTAAAGGAAAATCAGGATATAGTTCTTTAAGTAATAAACGCCCTGCAAGATGCTGCAGCCGTTTATGCCAGTGACTGATCTCTCTTTTTAGCGGAACCTCTTTTAAAAAGAAATTTTCATCCTCGGTAATATGCCACAGCCCAATTCTTGTAACAGCGTTAATATTTTGTTGATAAACCAGTGGCATTAAAACGATTTTAGATTTTAGATTGCAGCCTCATGAACTAATTGCTACAAATTAACGAATTAACAGGTTAACAAATAAACATGATATTAAGCGACAGCAGAATTTTAGAAGAAATAGGAAAAGGAACCATCAAAATAGTACCATACGACAGGGAATGCCTGGGCAGTAACAGCTACGATGTTCACCTGGGTAAACACCTTGCCCGTTATGTAAATAAGGAACTTGATGCCAAAGCGCATAATACTATTGAACATTTTGATATTCCTGAAGAAGGCATTGTTTTATACCCACACGAATTTTACCTGGGTGTTACTGAAGAATACACCGAAACCCATGCCCATGTTCCATTCCTGGAAGGTAAATCCAGCACGGGCCGCCTGGGTATTGATATACACGCCACTGCCGGTAAAGGTGATGTTGGTTTTTGCGGCAACTGGACATTGGAAATTTCTGTAAAACAGCCCGTAAAAGTTTATGCAGGCATGCCTATAGGGCAATTAATTTATTTCCCGGTTGATGGTGAAATTGAAGTGAAGTACAACGAAAAGAAAAATGCTAAATACAGCGGGCAGATAAGTAAGCCGGTTGAAAGCATGATGTGGAAGAATAAGTTTTAAAAAGGGCTGCTTCAAAAAATAGCTGAACTATAACTTTCCGTATTTTTTATAATAAGCAATAATAAACCCGGTCACTTCATCATAACTTAAAACGCCTTGCGGTTGCTGGTTACGCTCTAAATAAACTCCATACACCCATCTGAAAACCGGTTCTATCGGGCTGCGGTGATTTTTATTGAATGACTTCCATTCTTTCAGATCATCCATAACTGCAGGTATCAATTGTTCCCTGTATTTTTTTGCAGCAACAGAATCTGTTTCAAAAAGATTGCGGTTACTATACATAAACAGATCGAGGTAAGTGGAGTAATGTAACAGTGTATCTGCAGAAGCCGTAGCCGATAAATAAGCTACAAAATTGGCTTCCATCTCTTTTGCATAACCCAGTTGATGGGCAACTTCGTGGCAACTGGTAAACGGTTGTAAAAATTTTGGCACCAGCGTATTTACCTGTGCCTCGCCGGTAAAAGGATTATAATAACCGGTAAAGCCCATATAATTACCAACCCAGCTCCATACCGATGGTTTTAGTGAAACCGGTTTGTATTTTAAAAAAGGATAGACTTTTTCAGCATTTGTATAAGCACCCGTCATTTTGCTGAATAACTCGCTTTTGGTTGGGTATTGCAATTGTTGATTTACCAACGAAGTTTTACTTGTATTCACTTTTTCTACTAACAGGTCATTGATCATCCTTAAATCTTCCTGGCTGTATTTAGCCATTTTTAAATCAAGTTGATCTGCTATTCCGATACGGTTATAATTTATGCCCCAAAACAAGTTGAACAAGATATAAACCAGCAATAAAATATTGAATGCTTTTTTACCTCCGGCTGCAAAGTTTTTAAAGGTAACCTGTTTTTTAAATATGGCTTTAATACCCTTTACCACTTTCCATATCAACCACAAAATAACCGCCCCGTACAAAATATCGCCGATACTGAACGGCAACCACCCAAAAACATATCGCAAAAAACGGCTGAAAACAGGATAAATTCCAGTAGAATACTGGTTTTCCACACGAATTGAATTATCTGAATAAATATGTATAAACACAGCAATAACCAGCAGCACAAGCGTAAATAACAGCGATTTTTTCAGTTTCATATTGGCCATAAAAATAATCAATAGCTGCCAAGCCTATAAAATCTAATTTTGAACCTGAAAATTGCAAATATTACCTTACCTTTGCCGTCCTTTAAACCAGACACATGGCGGCTAAACGGACATTTGAGATAGCATTTGTAGGGTTAAAACAGGGAGTTCATGAGTTTAATTACACAGTGGACGACAAGTTCTTTGTTGAAAAAGGCGATCCTGATTTTACCAATTGTACAGCAAATATTAAGTTATTGCTGGATAAAAAGAGCAGTTTCATGCTGCTCAAATTTGAGATTGGTGGAAAAGCAGATATCAACTGCGACCGCTGTGGCAACCCGCTCGGTATGGACATCTGGGATGAATTCAATATGCTGATAAAACTTGTTGAAAATCCCGATGAGATGAATGCACAGGAAGAAGACCCCGATGTATTCTATATCAGCCGCACCGAAAGCCATATTGATGTTGCCGACTGGATCTACGAATTTGTGCTGCTGAGTTTTCCCTTACAGAAAATGTGCAGCCCCGAGGAAATGGGCGGACCACAATGCAACAAAGAAGTGCTCGACAAATTGAAAGACATGGAGGTAAAGGAAGAACAGACCAATGCCAATCAGTTATGGAAAGGTTTGGAACAGTTTAAAAAGACAAAAAAAGTAAAGAAGTAAATAAAGGGATGTATCCCGAATCAAGTTTAAAATAAAATAAAAAAAATACAGCTATGCCAAATCCAAAAAGGCGCCACTCACAACAACGCAGTGCAAAAAGAAGAACACATTACAAAGCATCTGAAACAACTTTGAGTGTTGACAAAACAACAGGCGAAACACATGTACGTCACCGTGCCCATGTTAGCGAAGGAAAATTATTCTACAAAGGCAAATTAGTAGCAGAGAAAGCTCCGCTTAAAGCATAATATTTTTCAAAGTCTCAATTCTAAGTCCGAAATTCGTTAAAAGAGTTTCTGACTTAGAATTTTTGCATTTAAAGAAGATGGTATGAATATAGCACTGGATATGATGGGAGGCGATTTTGCACCGCTTGAAGCTGTGAAAGGCGCCGCTGAATATTTAACCGGCCCTGCAACTGATATACATCTTACTTTAATTGGCGATGAAGAACAGATAAAAGCACATCTCATCAATCACCCCATTCCTGCCGAAAAATATACCATCGTTCATGCAGCCGAAGTTATTGGCATGAACGAACACCCTACCAAAGCACTCAAAGAAAAACAACAATCTTCCATTGCCATAGGTTTTCATTTACTGGCCACGGGTAAAACCGATGCCTTCATCAGTGCAGGTAATACCGGCGCCATGATGGTAGGCAGCCTGTTCAGCATTAAAGCCGTTGAAGGTGTTTTACGCCCAACCATTGGCGCTTACCTGCCCCGTGAAGACGGCACCCTGGGTTTACTGGTTGATGTTGGCCTTAATGCCGATTGCAAACCCGAGAACCTGAACCAGTTTGCCATACTGGGTTCGCTGTATGCCAAACACATTTTAGATTTTGAAAACCCCAAAGTTGGTTTAATAAACCTGGGCGAAGAAGAAGGCAAAGGAAATATATTAACGCAGGCCACTTATCCCCTGCTGAAGGAAAACAAGCAGATAAATTTTATCGGCAATGTAGAAGGCCGCGACATTTTAATGAACAAGGCCGATGTATTTGTTTGCAACGGCTATACCGGCAACGTGGTTTTAAAACTTGCCGAAAGTATTTACGACATTACCAAACGCCGCAACATTAACGACGAACATTTTAACCGCTTTAATTTTGAACAGTATGGCGGCGTACCCGTACTTGGCGTAGCCAAACCTGTAATCATTGGCCACGGCATCTCCCACGCCCTGGCATTTAAAAATATGATACGCATAGCCCACCGCATGTTAGCAACCGATCTGTTAACAAAGATGAAAGACAGTTTTATTGACCAGGCTTAGGGATTACTATTTAGCTTCATTGGCAGTTTACCCTGAGCGGAGCCGAAGGACACTCTTGTACATTTAATCTTTATTGAGCATTGGCGAAGTCGAAATGTTATCTAAGCGTAGAATAAAATCTACAAACAAATTAATAATTTTAATAAATTGCATTGGCGCAATAACATTTGTACAGTTTTTAGCTGATAATCAAGACTTAACTGTACAAGAAGTGGCGCCAATACAAATGTTAGGCGAAATTTTAAACACCCCATTTTTAATAATTCATGAAGGAAAGTGAAAAAATATCAACCTTAAAGAAAACCATTTTTAACTATATCGACTTTTCTTTAGACTGGATTTTAAAAGTATGTGAATCAGAGATTGAGAAGCAATTTCTTCTAATAATATTTGACAACCTAATTAGAGACAAATTTATATTTCAACCTGAAACTTCATTCGGAGGAAAAAAACATGGATATAAGGATTGGAGAATCATTGACTTTGATTTTGTTTACGATATTGTTGAGTATATATTCAATGAACCAAATTTTAAAACTGAATATCTAAACCACGGATATAAAATAGTTGGAGCTGACCTTATTCGTCCAAAGGGAATAAAATTCAAAGATGAAAACATTTACTTTAATGACATTTATACGTATTACGAGTTAATTCCTCAGCATAACGTATCCTATAAAAAAAATTATCGCCTTGACTTTGCAATTATTGCTTCACATTATGAAAATAATCAACTAAAAAAGACTACTAAAGTTGCTATTGAATGTGATGGGTTCGAATTTCATTACACTAAAGAACAGCAAAAAAAAGACAACTTAAGAC
>JBATAS010000026.1:0-6793 GCA_049661965.1 Ferruginibacter sp.
CTTTTTTCTGAAACTGCAACAGATCATTTACATAAACATCTTTTCGTTGTTTACCCAGTTTAAGGTTTCTTTTTTTCAGTTCAGCAATCACCATACGGAAATGCCCCCATTCTTCAGTAACTATAGGGCTCAGTTCATCAACCAGCAATTCTTTTTCAGGGTTTTTGGTAATTAATGAAATGCAGGTAGTGGCAGCTTTCTGCTCACAGTATGCATGATCTGTTAGTATTTCGGCTAACTGTAATTCGGCTAAATTTACCCACCTTGGGTCACTGGGCAATTTAAGCCCCAGTATATTCTTAACATCTGAATTTTCTGTTGTCATCATGCAAAAATAAAATAGCTGTATCAACTACAGCTATTTTAATAAATTATTTTGTTGTATCTACTGCTTTGTAATTGTAAAGATACCAACACCTGTTGTAGTGGTTCCCAACCCAATAGTGCCTGCCATTACATTTGAACTGGCAGAATATTTCCCGGATAGCGTATAGATAGCACTTGCAGCTGCGTATGTATAGGTAGCTTTAACACTGTCCTGAACAAGTTGCCAGGTTCCCGCTGCAGTATCAATTGCAACGTTATTGTTTCCGATAACATCAACAGTTCCATTAGCTTTAAACGTTACCGTAAAAGCATAAGTAGGATTTCCGGGTGTAGTACCATATTGCCCTGTGCCTACCCATTTGCCTTCGGGAGTTGCAGCCGGTGTAGCCGGATCGTCTTTGCTACATGATACAGCAAATAGTATAAGAAACATAGCAGGTATAAATGATAAAATAACCTTTTTCATAGTAATTTGTTTTTTTTGGAGTTATTATTTAATTGTATTTCAGTATCTATATAAACAAACATCATACCATAGCAGATAACTTTGTGTAATTCAAAATAAAAGAAATGATAAAATGCTGTAGTCTGGTAGTATCTATAGCTGTAAATTCAATTATAACAGTTAAAGGACTGCATTATGTTTGTTTTTAGTATTTTACAGTAAATATTTTGTTTTTATGAGGATTTTACCATTTATAATAGCATCAGTTATAACATCGGGGTTGATTGTACTATTAAATACCAACCTTGTTTTACCGGCTCCTTTAGGTAAATTATTAAGTCCGCAACACGGTATCTGGCAAAATGCAGAGCCGGCTTCGGCAGATTTTACCGCTAATCTGAAATTTTCTCAATTAACCGGTAAGGTTGATGTGTACCTGGATAACCGCCTGGTACCGCACATTTTTGCAGACCAGGAAAACGACGCTTATTTTGTGCAGGGATACCTGCATGCAAAATTCAGGCTTTGGCAAATGGAATTACAGACTTTTGCAGCAGGCGGCAGAGTAAGCGAAATATTAGGCGAAAAAGGACTGGAACATGACAGGGAGTTTAGAAGGTTGGGAATGGTTTATGCTGCCGAAATTGCCTTGAAGCAATTTGAGAACGACCCGGTTATTAAATCGCAGTGCGATGCTTATACGGCAGGCGTAAATGCATACATTGAAACATTAACCGAAAGCAGTTTGCCTGTTGAATATAAACTGATTGGTTATAAGCCTGAAAAATGGAGCAACCTTAAAACCTCGCTGTTTTTAAAGTATATGAGTTTTGATCTGGCAGGCCATGATGATGATTTTGAAATGACGAACGCTAAAAGTTATTTCAGTGCCGATGATTTTCAGAAACTATTTCCTGCCATACAGGATTCATTAGATCCTATCATTCCTAAAGGAACTGCTTTTGAACCCCAGAAAGTATTTCCGGCAGCTCCGGCAAATGCCGATTCGGTTTATTTGAATAACCATGATCTTGCAGTAACTGAAATAACAAAACCCGACCGCAATAACGGGAGTAATAACTGGGCGGTCAGTGGTTCTAAAACAAAATCTGGGGCGCCCATATTGGCCAATGATCCACACCTGGGTTTAAATCTTCCTTCACTCTGGTACGAAATACAGATTTCTGTACCGGGCTTCAATGCTTACGGGGTAAGCTTTCCGGGGGCACCGGGAGTAATTATAGGTTATAACGATAGTTGTGCATTTGGGTTTACCAATGGCGGCCGTGATGTTAGGGATTATTTTGAAATAAAATTTAAAGACGACAGCCGGAATGAATATTTATTCAACGGCACTTATCATACAACAAGATTCAGAATTGATACCATAAGAATAAAAGGCAAGGCCGACTTTATTGACTCGGTTGCTTATGTGCAACTGGGTAACGACTGGTGCCCGGTGATGTACGATAAATCATTTTCGGGAGGCCGAAACACAAACAATAAATATTATGCGGTAAGATGGAAAGCACATGATGCCAGCAACGAGCTTAAAATATTTAACCTGCTTAATCATGCAAAAAACTATGCTGATTATTCGGCTGCAGTTATCAACCTGCATACGCCCGGGCAAAACTGTGTATTTGCCGCTAAGAATGGTGATATAGCCATACGTACACAAGGCGATTGGCCAGCCAAATGGAAAGGCCAGGGCGATTTTGTTATGCCTGGTATTGACAGCAGTTTTCTGTGGCACGGCATGATACCGCAGGACGAAGTGCCTTATCAGTATAACCCTGAAAGAGGTTTTGTAAGTAGTGCCAATCAAAAACCAGTTGATGATAATACGTATCCTTATTATTTGGGAAGAAATTATCCTGAGTACAGGGGTATAACCATTAATAAAAGATTAACTGCCATGCAAGGCATTACGCCAAAGGATATGATGGATTTGCAGACAGATAATTTTGATGCAGGTGCAGCCATGGCAAAACCTTTTATTCTGGCAAACATGAAAGAGAGTTCATTGAATGCAGATGAGAAAAGATATTTTGATATTTTGAAGAGCTGGAATTGCAGAAACGATGCAGGAACCCCGGGTGCAACAATATTTGAACAGTTCTGGAATAATTTTGAGGATGTTGTGTATAATGATGAATATGCCAATGCCCCCAAGGTTATTATGCGTCCTTTCTTCAGTACATTACTTGAGGAAGTTTTAAAAGATTCTGCATATAAATTTCTGGATGATATTAAAACAGCAACAGTTGAAACACTGGCAGATGATATTACAACTGCTTTTAAAAAAGCGGTTGTTGAATTACGAAAAATAGAAACGGCAGGTAAATTAGACTGGGAAAAAAATAAAGCAACCCGTATTAATCATCTTGCAAAACTGGCTCCGTTCAGCCGAATGAATTTACCCATTGGCGGCGGCGTTAGAAATGTAAATGCTACCAAGGCCGAGCATGGGCCGAGCTGGCGTATGGTAATAAGTCTTACAGCTGAAACCGAGGCCTATGGTGTTTATCCTGGTGGGCAAAGCGGTAACCCCGGTAGTAAATACTACGATGATTTTGTAGATGAATGGGCTGCCGGAAAATATTATTTGCTCTGGATGATGAAGCAGGAAGAAGCAGGGGATAAGCGTGTTTTGGCAAAAATGAGTTTCAATAAATAACAGAAAGCATCTAAATACTAAATTCTAAAAATGAAATTTGTAATCTCTTTAATACTGACAATGTTACTAAGCTTTGGCTTGTGTTTATTTTTACCCTGGTGGAGTATAGCCATTGCTGCATTTGCAGTAGCAGCACTTATTCCGCAAAGGCCGGGAAAATCTTTTTTAACAGCATTCACTGCTCTGCTTTTATTGTGGGGAGGTTTGAGTTTCTGGATCAGTAATAATAATGATCATATCCTGGCACATAAAGTATCACAATTAATATTGAATATGGACAATCCTTTTTTACTGGTGCTGGCTACTGCATTAATAGGAGCGCTGGTTGCTGGTTTTGCCGCACTGGCCGGTAGTTTCCTGCGAACCAGAACTGCATCGTAATACATTGTGATTAAATAATATGCTACTGGTTTTTTTTTGTAAACATATAGTTGTAATTTCAATCACTTTCAACCTGTCCATTTATTCTTTGTTTATAAGCCCTGCTCTGTAAATCTGATTATAAACCTTTGGTCCTTAGTATTTTTTGCAGTTAATATATTTGTAAATTTTAAAAACAGCTCAATTGGGCTAAAACTGCTTTAGGCTGATTTTAATTATGGTGAGATTTAAAAAGAAATTTCTTTTTTTTAAAGTATCGGAACTGTGGTTTGGATATAGGTATAGTTTTTCTGATCTTATCGGGCTTACAGCTTACCTGCATGTAGGAGAGCCCCGTAAAAAAATTTATGGCGTACTTACGCATTCATCCACAGTTGAAAACAGTCTTGAAGAGCCGGAAGAAATTATTTTTTCTAATTTCAGCAAAACGGTAAAAGTTGAAATTAAACAGGCAGAAAAGAAAAATATTGATTGCGTTTTTAAAAATGATTTTGCCGGATTTGCAGAGTTCTACAATGATTTTGCAAAAAGCAGAAAAATAGATTTAGTAAGTATGCGCCGGCTGCATGAAATGAACGGGAATATTAAACTGAGCTTTGCAGTTTCAGGCAACATTAAAGTAGCTGCACACAGTTACCTGGTTGATGAAGAACAGGGCATTGCCCGTTTAATGCATTCCGCTTCATTGCGTTTGCATGACGAATTCGACAGGCAACTGTCGGGTAAAGTAAATAAATTACTGCACTACCGCGATATGCTTTATTTTAAAGCCAAAGGATTTAAAATATATGATTTTGGCGGCTATGCAGCAAATACCAGCGACAAAGGGTTACAGGGTATAAATAAATTCAAACTCTCCTTTGGTGGCGAAAAGAAAATTTGCAATAATTATTCATCATACAGTTATTTTTTATTAAAAAAAATTGCTGCTGTTTTTGGTTTGTTGGGAAGAGGCTGATATATATTTTATATAAAAAAAATAAACATGAAGTATCTGTTAAAGAAAATTTATGCCAAGTTGTTTTTTAAACAGTTTACCATTGGTATCATGAAAGAAGATATCAGGCAGATTATCCTGAATAAGAAGAAAGATTATTCCGTTAAATGGTTACCGTTAGAAAATTACAAAGATTCGGTTGCCGATCCATTTTTGTTTGTAGATGAAAACGGGGAAGTGAATATTTTAGCTGAGATATTTTCATCAGGTGAGTATGATGGAAAAATAGGACTGATCAAGTATGACGAGAAAAAAGGGTTTTCATCGCCTGAAATTGTGCTGGATGAAGGGAAACATCTTTCTTACCCCTGCATACACAGGGATGCCGGGAAAATGTATGTATTGCAAACAGAACTTGACGGGCCTGTGTTTATTTATGAATATGATAAAGAAAAAAAGAAATTGAGGAATAAAACAAAGATCTGCGATACGCCTTTGATAGATGCTACAATACTGGAAAAAAATAATAAGTACTGGCTTTTTGGAACAATTGTAGAAAACGGAAAATCTGATAACCTGTATATCTACTATGCAGATAACCTGGCCGGTCCTTATAAACCACATTTGAATAACCCGGTTAAAAATACAGCTAACGGCTCCCGGTCGGCAGGTAATTTTATTAAACTTGACGGAGAGATTTACAGGCCAACACAAAATTGCGAAAAGTATTATGGCGAATCAATAACCATAAACAAAGTGATAAAATTAAACGAAAGGGAGTATGAATATAAAGAGCATATGGTAATTAAGGCAAACGAAAAGGATGAATTCAATTTTGGCGTACATACCATTAATGTATCTGGCAAGTATATAATAATTGATGCACAGAAAGGGCACTTTCAGCCGGTAATGCAGATAGTAAGAGCCTTTAAAAGAATGTTTAACCGTATTGAAACCAAGGCTGCTACTTTAGTTTATTTTATTCACGACAACAATATTGATGAAATAGCGAAAGGTGCATAAAATATATACTGACCCATAAATAAAAATCTGTTTTTTATTTATGGACTCCATTTCACATCTTTGTAACATATACTGTTATATTTTCGCTAATTCAAATTGAGTGCATGTCAAGACTATTGCTGGTTTTATTCCTGTTCGTATCTCACCAATCTTTAGCGCAAAAAATTTATGGAACTGTTTATTCCGACAAGGGAGACCTCTTGCCCTACGCCTCAGTTACTATAAAAGGAACATCAACTGGTGCCAGTGCCAACAACAGGGCAAAATTTTCAATCTTGGTTTCTCCTGGTACTTATACGGTG
This sequence comes from Ferruginibacter sp., assembly GCA_049661965.1. Taxonomy (GTDB): domain Bacteria; phylum Bacteroidota; class Bacteroidia; order Chitinophagales; family Chitinophagaceae; genus Ferruginibacter. The sequence continues at coordinate 6,096 of JBATAS010000026.1, forward strand.
GTTTGCCAACATATTGGTTATAAAATGCAGGAAAATAAAGTTGTAATTAAGAACACAGACGAAGAGATGACTTTTATCCTCAGCAGTCAGCAGCTCGACATGACAGAGCTTATAGTAAAAAGCGGTGGCGAAGACCCGGCCTATGCCATCATCAGGGAAGCGATAAAAAAACGTCCGTACTACAATGAGCAGGTAAAAGGTTTTGAATGCGAATTATATAATAAAGACCTGATGAAACTCCGTAGCCTCCCTAAAAAAATACTTGGCCGTAAAATAGAAGATGATGATATAAAAGATATGGGACTTGATTCATCAAGAAAAGGGATTTTTTACCTGTCGGAATCAGTTGCAAAAGTATATACCCAACAGCCTGATAAATTTAAGATGGAAATAATCAGCAGCCGGGTAAGTGGCAGTGATGGGTTTGGTTTTACGTTTCCCACCTTTATCAGTTTATATCAAAATAATGTTTCTGTTTTTTTAGACCGGTTGAATCCACGTGGTTTTGTATCTCCTATAGCTGATGCGGCATTGAGTATGTACCGGTATAAATACCTGGGCAGTTTTTATGAAGATGGAAAAGAGATCAATAGTATCCAGGTAATTCCCAGGCGCAGTTACGAGCCTGTTTTTTCGGGAATCATAAATATTACTGATGGCGATTGGCGCATTCACAGCCTCGACCTGCAGCTGACAAA
>JBATAS010000027.1:0-11758 GCA_049661965.1 Ferruginibacter sp.
GTGGTTCCTATTGGCACCGTCATTGCAAAAATAAGAGTAGGTGCTAATGCAGCAGTGTCAAACAACGAGCCTGCTCCTCCTCCTAAAAAAGAAGAGTATGAAGATGCCAGCGTGGTGGAAGAAATTCCGTATCAGCCTGCCGCATCTGCGAAATCAGATTCATCATCCAAATCAGCGATTCGGTTTTATTCTCCTTTGGTTTTAAACATTGCCCAACAAGAGGGCATCAGTATGACCGAACTGGAAAATATACCCGGCACGGGGCAAGAAGGCAGAGTAAGTAAGAAAGATATTTTGGCCTACGTGGCGAATAGGCATGTTAGCGACAAACCTTTAGCCGTTAGCCAGCCTCAGCAATCACACACCGTTGCCGATAATAAAAGTAGTTCAAATGAAATTGCCGTTGCTAGCAGCCAGCAGCTAACCACTAACAGCTATCCAGGCAATGTAGAAGTAATTGAAATGGACCGCATGCGTAAGCTGATTGCCAAACACATGGTTGATAGTAAACAAACCTCGGCCCATGTTACCAGTTTTGCCGAATGCGATGTTACCAACCTTGTTTTATGGAGAGAAAAAGTAAAGAAAGATTTTGAAAAACGTGAAGGTGAAAAAATTACCTTTACTCCCCTCTTTATTGAAGCCATAGTTAAGTGCATTAAAAAATACCCATGGCTCAGCAGCAGTGTAGATGGCGATAAAATTATTGTAAAGAAAGATTTGAATATTGGTATGGCAACTGCATTACCCAGCGGCAATTTAATTGTACCTGTTATTAAAAATGCCGACCAGTTAAACCTTGTAGGCCTTACCAAACAGGTAAACAACCTCGCCAACGGAGCCCGTACCGGAAAGTTAAAACCAGATGATACAACAGGCGGCACTTTTACTTTAACCAATGTAGGTACATTTGGCAGCATCATGGGCACACCAATCATTAACCAGCCACAGGTTGCTATCATGGCTGTTGGTGCCATTAAAAAAAGGCCCATGGTTATTGAAACCCCACAAGGTGATAGTATTGCCATACGCCATATGATGTATATTTCGCTGAGCTACGATCACCGGATTATTGATGGTGCTTTGGGGTCTACATTTTTAAATGCGGTGAGCAAAGAACTGGAGAATTTTGATGGAAGCAGGAGTATTTAAACTTTATATTATCAGTCCTTTTCTCTGGCAATACATCTTTATAAAGTTTGCGAAACCCGGCTTTGAGTACGCTGATACAAAATATTATTGTTGACTATCCTTAAAAAAAGTAACCTGACCATACTAATTGAAATAACATGACGTTATTTGTTTTTGTAACAAAATCCCCGGCACTAACCTGCAGTTGACAAAACCAGATGAGTAATAAACCAATTTATTTTCCGGGATTAAACGGACTCAGAACACTTGCAGCGCTTTCGGTAGTTGTATCCCACACAACGCTTGCTTTAAGCAAATTTAACCTGGATGCAAATTTTTTTGGCACTTTCCGGAACGGAGAACCCAAGGGGTTAGCGATGGCCGGTTTTGGTGTAACTATTTTTTTTGTGTTAAGCGGGTTTTTGATCACCTACTTATTAGTTACAGAAAAAAAATTACAACCCATCAGCATTAAAAAATTCTATATGCGCCGGATACTCCGTATCTGGCCTTTATATTACCTGTATCTCAGCATAGCTGTAATTGTAATACTATGTTTTGGGTTAGAGCTGAACATCAGGTCTTTGTTTTTTTACCTGTTTTATGCCGCCAATGTGCCCTTTATTTTAAACAGCACTATACCCTTTATTGGTCATTACTGGTCGCTGGGAGTTGAAGAACAGTTTTATTTATTCTGGCCATGGATAAATAAGAAAGTTAAAAATCTTATTCCGGTTATTCTTGCCCTGATAATTATTCTTGTTGGCACAAAAATTTTGCTTCATTTTTTAACGCCGGGTTCTATTTTTGAAAATGCCATACAGGTAACCCGTTTTCATTGCATGATGATTGGTGCATTAGGAGCAATTTTTTATGATAATAAAAACAAACTCCTTCTTTTACTTTCAGATAATAAAATAGCTCAGGCAATTTGCTGGCTCGTTATTCTTTTACTGATCATTAATAAATTCCATATTGCCTCAATAATTGATCATGAAATAATATCCCTGGTTACAGTAGTTATTATCATAGGGCAGATAAAAATAAAAAACCGGATAGTAAACCTGGATACCAAAGTCATGGATTTCCTGGGGAAAATATCCTACGGTATATATGTCATTCACCCGGTAATAATTTTTCTGTTTGCCAAATTAATTAACCAGGTAAACATTGCCCCGCCAATAAAATACTTTGCTGTTTATACCAGTATAGCTGCCCTTACAATATTCTTTTCCTGGCTGTCGTATACATATTTCGAAAAATATTTTATGACCTTAAAGAAAAAATTTGAAGTAGTTAAGAGTTCTGCTAAAAGGATATAGGTGCTCATATACCCGCTGCCATTTTAAAAAACAGCTTACTTACAACTCAAATTAGTTTTTCAAACTTAGCAAAGTCATAGTTTAGAATATGCTCCAATTGACGAGCTAATTTTCTTTGTTTGATTCCATATATCCATGTTGCAATAGAGATAAACAGTATTAAAGCCCAAAATGTTTTAGTAAAAACCGATGAGCCTATAAGAAAAAAAGCTCCCAAAATAACAGAAGATATAACCACCCATTTTAAGCCAACAAATATATTGTCTTCTGATTCCAAAAGATTATCTACATAATCAATTTTAACTCCGTACCATACATTGCAAATAAAGTAAACTATTTCAGGGTCTGTTTCCGTTGGTTTTACTAATTCTAGTATTTCATTGTATGTTAGACCTTCAGAAGTTAATTCCTGAACTTTATTGAAAATAACCCTCCATTTATCAAACTGTGCTGCGTCAGCAATCGCAATAATTAAATCATGATTATCTTCATGCTCAGATAGTATTTGAACTATCTGAGGGTGAGATTTTCCTTGGTCATAAAGAAAGTTGCATGCAAAATAAAGGCGAATTTTCTGTATAGTATCTTCTGAGTACTTCATTTCATTCCAGGATATAGCATTACTAAGATCAAACTGCAGGCAACAAAAATGCCTGCGTAAAGCAATTTGAAAGGTTCCGAATTTCCACTGTTGTTGGCGTACCTCCAACAACCAAAGCCCAAACCAGTCCAATCATTCAGCATCGCAGGTTTTCATTCCACTCTTCCTTCAACATCGCATACAAATGCAGATCAATAAATTTTCCATTTAGCCATTCGGCCTTGCGTAAAATACCCTCTTCTTTAAAATTTAGTTTTTCTGCAATGGCACGGCTGCGGTGGTTACCTACACCACATTTAATTTCAATACGATTTAAGTCCAGTTCGGTGAATCCAAAATCAATAATGGCTTTACAACACCTGGTTACGATTCCTTTACCCTGCATGCCATCGGCCAACCAGTAACCGATCTCCCCAATTTTATTTTGCTGATTGATATGATGCATGCCTATCCGGCCCACAATATTCTTATCCATAATAATGGCAAAACCAAAATCAGTTTTATCTTCAGCCCGCCTTTTACTATCGCTGATATAGTTTTTAAAATTGTCAACAGTCTGCATATTATCCACCCAGGGCAGCCATTCCCTTAAATATTCCCGGTTACCGTTAACCACGTTAAACAACGATTCAGCATGAATTTCTTCCAGAAATTCCAGGCTTATATTTTCGTCAACCTGTATTTTCATTTACTTATATTTTAATGTAGACTGATTATTCTTGTTAACCTCCAGTTGCCATTTTCATTTTTCCAAAGCTGAACAAACTTACCAATGGCATGTTCTGCAGGTTCAGGTTCCTGGTTATTATGAAAAAAATGTTGTCCCATTTCTACGGCACCATAACCGGCTATTGGATAAACTTCTATACTTCCCGGAACCAGTTCCCTGGTTACTTTTCCGCAGATATTTCTTTTGATCGCTTCCATCACGCTGTCTTTAGAAGTCATCAGGCCGCCTTGATCGTGATAGAATTCCAGGTCTTCCGAAATTAATGCGCTCATGGTTACAGTGTCACATTTATCATAGGCTGTAAAAAAAACACTGTCCAGGTAAACAATACTGTCGTATAAAGCCTGAGAATCGGGTTTGTATGTATTCTGGGGATGTTCTTTTTCAGCTGTTGTACAATACGACAGGAATAATGTAACGGTCATTAATAAAAATAGAGATAGCAGGTTATTCTTCATTTTAAAAAATTTATTTATGATTTATGGAATTTATTTTTCTTGTTTTGCATTTTCATCAGCAATATAAAACCGGTTGCCACATTTATTGCAGTAAGCGGCTGTTAAATCATTACTGTATTTGCATACGGTACATTTTTTTCTTTTCTCACCCGATCTTGCCATTGCTACGGTAACAATACCCGTAGGTACGGCAATGATGGCATAACCCGTTATCATGGCAATAGAGGAAATGAATTTGCCAATTATAGTATGCGGAACCATATCACCATAACCAACAGTGGTTACTGTAACAACTGCCCAGTAAATACTTTGGGGAATGCTGGTAAATCCTTCTTCGCCACCTTCTACAACATACATAATGGTGCCCAGTATGGTTACGATGGCAACCACAGCCATTAAAAAAATACTGATCTTATGCAGACTTAATTTAAGTGCTTCCCTTAATGTTTTTGCTTCGGAGCTGAACCTGGCAAGTTTGAAAATTCTGAATACCCTCAACAATCTGAATATTCTTACCAATAATAAATAATGATAACCGCCAAAAAATATACTGAGGTAAGTTGGTAATATCGACAACAGATCTACTACGCCCCAAAAACTAAAAATATACCTGAATGGCCTGGGACTTATCCATATCCGCAAAAAATATTCAATGGTGAAGATAATGGTGATAATCCATTCTACTATACCAAATTCCTGTACAAACCGTTTACCGTATTCCGGAACACTCTCTACCATTACAATTAACACACTGAAGAGTATTATCCAGAGCAGATAAACATCAAAACGACGGCCGGCTTTGGTACTGGTGCCAAATACAATTACGTTTAATTTTCTTCTCAGCCTGTTCATGCTTTAAAGCTAATTAAAAATTATTATACCCTAAGGCATATTGATTGAAGATATGTTTTTACAATTTAAGTAAGGCCTTACCTGTTTGCTTGTGCAGTAATATACCGACTGCTATTAAACCCATTCCAACAACTGCTAAAATAATATGCAGAAAATAAATGGTTTGCAGAAGCAGTACCTGTACCAGTATCCAGCCGGTAAGTAATATTCCCTCTATCATAACCAGCCGGCCCTTGTACCGGTTGTTCAGCAGCAATAAAATAAAAACAAAAAAACTGAACAATCCGTTTACTGTAAAAAGTACAATACCGGGAATAAAGTAATTTTTGAACGGAGTATGCTTTAGCCAGTGCATGGGCAATTGTATACTGCTTCCATCCGGATGTATGATGAGGTTCCATCCGCCATATACGGCACCGATACCGTTAAACAGTAAAAGTATGGAAGCCAGTATGAGTAAAAATCTGTTCATCAAATTAAAATCAATTATCGATATTGTAATTAACATTTACTGTAGTGAACTGGCCATAACAGAACTCACCTTTTGGATAAGCATAAACTGCATCAGCACCAGATGCCAGACGATAACCGTTGAATTGCCTGTAAGGTTGCAGCGGTGTTGACCATTGCATCTTCTTCATCCCCGTATCAACTGCGGCATACCGGTCGCCGGATATAAAATTTATGAGTTCTCCGTTTTCATTAAAATACAACCAGGCATAAATGGTAATGTTATTATTAGTAAATGATGCTTTTACTTTATTGCCATCCACATCAAGCCATTTAACCCTGTTATCAATAAGCGTGGCTGGTGCCATACAGCACATATCGTTAAAGAATGTAACTGTTTCCGAAGTATCCATTGCTGCACCATGCCGGTACTGTACTTTAAATAAAGACAGTAACCTGATATCCATGAAAGCCTTACCGTTCTTATAGCAATGGTACCCGGTAACAGGCAGGTGCTTCATGGTTGCATGCATAAAAAAAAATCTTTGGGCTCCATGCATAAAATTGTACTGTTCAGATGTAAATGGCATCCATGCTGAATTTTCATCTTTCCGCATCTGACCGAAAAATTCAACTTTAAAAATTTTCACTTTGGGTTTACCTACCACACCCGTAATTTTAAGATACTTTTTTACTGGTTCAGGAAGATGTTGCAAGTCTGTATCGGTAAGTATTGAAGTTTGTAAACCTGCCGATTGAATTAACCCCGCATTTACATCCAGGCTATATTTATTTTTAAAATTCCAGGTTACAAAACCAATGATGATAAAAATAATTATAATAATATTTGCAACAGTTCCGGATTTTGCATCCTGCCAACTGTTGAAAATTAAATACTGGGAAATAAGCACAGCAATTGTGGAATAAACCCACCAAATATCTTTTTTAAGGAAAATTAGAACTGCAGCAATTATAAATAATATTGCTGCCATCAGCCAAAATAATCCCAAAGGTTTTGAAATATCTTTAGTGAACTGTGTGATGTTACCATAGCCGAATGCCTTTGCAAATCCCATCAGGTGAATAAGCCCGTGCAGTAAGATCAGTAGTGCAATGATAATTTTCATTGATGCAATAAACCAATTTTTGTAAACTGAATCTATTACACAGGTCATGATCTGCAATGATTGTTGTCAGTATTTTGTAACAGAAAACAGGCGTTTAAAAAATGCAGGGCCTTCAGCTATTTAGCAGCAATCATTGGAAAAAAAGATCGCCAGACATTTTGCCCGGCGATCTTTTTATTTACTCTATTCCCAATCCCCAATCCTTTCCTTTATCAGTTGCAGGAACTCCGTCTTTGATCCATTTAGCAGGCTTACCGTCTTTTAAATAATAATCAAAGAATTGTCCTAAACGAATGGAAAGATCTTTACGGTTCTTTCTTTCTACAAGATTATGATCTTCGCCATTGTATTGGAGCAGCCAAACTTTTTTGTTCAGGCGCCGCAGCGCTGTAAAGAACTCAATTCCCTGGTACCACGGTACTGCGCCATCAGCATCATTATGCATAATTACAAGTGGTGTTGTAACCTTGTCGGCAGAAAATAATGGAGAGTTTTTCAGATACAGATCCTGTCTTTCCCAAAGCGTGGCGCCAATACGGCTTTGTGTATGCTCGTACTGGAACTGGCGGTTCATACCGCTTCCCCAGCGAATGCCACCATAAGCACTGGTCATATTACTAACCGGTGCACCCGCCCATGCTGCACGGAATTTATTTGTTTTGGTAACGAGATAGGCAATTTGATAACCACCCCAGCTTTGTCCCTGCAATGCCATTCTCGAACCATCAACATAAGGTAACTTAGATAAATATTCAGCAGCACTTACAACACTGTTATATGCGCTGTTACCAGGCTCGCCATCTTTATAATAAATATTCGGATCGAAGATCAAATACTCATTGCTTACAAAATAAGCTGTGTTCACAATTGAAGCACTTGGTGCCGGTGTTTTGTAAGAAAACAATCCGTCTGCATTTTTTTCATAAAAATAAAAGATGACCGGGTATTTTTTCTTAGGATCAAAATTTTCGGGTTTGTATAAAAGTCCTTCGCTCATTTTACCATCAAACATTTTCCACTTCACTAACTCTACGGTTAACCAGTTAAACTCTTTTTGCTGGGCAGCGATATCAGTGAGTTGATCCAGGTTTTTCAGATCGGTTGAAGTATACAATTCACTGCTGCCGATATTTGAACGCTGCACAATATACTGTTCAGCCTTATCGGCCTTTACCGGGTTGCTAAAACTAAAGGGGCCCTGAGTTACAACCACAGGATCAGAAACGGTATTTATCTTTTTGGTATAAAACCCACCAAACTTATTTGTTTTATTCTGAGAGCGGAGTAAAATAGCTTCATCAGCATCGATAAACCGTTTTTCCCTGTCGAGCCGCACGTAATTAAATTCAGTTTTATTTTTCTTTCCAAAACCATTAGTAATGTTTTTTGGCTGTGCAATGCCATTAGGGTCCACTTCCCAGATATCGTACACATCATTGATGAGCATATATTGGTCATTGGCTGTCCAGCCGGTAAAGCCCGCCGGGCGTGGATAATCGGGCACATCATTCTCAATATTGTAAATGGGCTCGGTAATTTTCTGGCTTACATTTTTTATCAGCCCATTAGCTACACTCCAGGTAAAGTATGTTTTGTTATCGGGCTCGTACCAGTAAACAAATTTACCTTTTGGCGACGGCGAAAAATTACCCAAAGAGTTTTCTTTTATCAATTTCCTGCTTCCGTCAACAGTACTGATGGCATACGCTGTTATTCTTGTACGGCCTTCCCATTGCAGCGTAATACGGTTTCCCTTATTACTTTCTGCAAGCACCCAGTCAGCATTTCCTTCATCAACCAAGGTTATATTCTCTGCATCCTCTGCACCAAGTTGCACTAACCTGTCATCACCGGGTTTCATTACTGCCATATAACTTCTGTTCAGTTCATTTCTTAAATTCTTCAATTGCATGGGTTGCAGGTAATCATCATTATAATGCCATACATCCAAACGGGCCAGTTCAAAATCAACCAATGTGGTATCTTTTGGAGCCTTGATGGGTGTTGTGCCGAAAAATAATTTCTTACCATCCTTGCTGAAATCAGGCCTTGCATTTTCGCTGATGGTAAAACCAAGCTGCATACCCACTGTATTTTTTTCTGCAATCAGCCTGGCACTGTCCTGCCCTGTTGTGTAATACCAGAGCTTATAAAATTTCTGCAGGGCTTTTTTGCTGCTGTCTCTTTCGGCCACAAAAGCAAGTTGGGTTCCTTCTTCATCAAAGGCAAAATTCTTTCCTTCATTAAAATTCCACATGATGGTATCGGTTTTTTCATATGCAAGGGTATACAGCAAAACATATCCCATGCTGGTACTGTCTTTGCTTTTGGGTGTAGTTTCTATCAACAGTTTTGTTCCTTTCTTATCAAATACATATTCACTAACCAGTTTAAAGATTTTTTCTTTCCCATCGCTCATCCGTCTTACCATCAAATCTGTTCCTTCGGATGATGAGCCCCCACCCGGACCATCATCGCCTTCCGCATCCAGCATTGCATCCTCTTCCTGCAGCAATTCATCTTTGCTTTTCTTGATGATCTCTTTGGCAGCTTTATTGGCCGCAGTTATCATTTCTTCTTTGGTCAAATTTTCAGACTTTACCGATTCAACAGATTTGCGAATGATAGAATCTGCCAGCTTCACCAGCATATCAATGTTTTTCTTTGAAGAATCAATTATGGCTTTCTTTGTTTTTTTAGTAGTATCGGGCTCGGGTTTCTCCATCTGGTAAGCCATATAACCAAAACCTTTTTCGGGTGCTTTAAAACTTTTCACCCGGGCAACTTTTACAACCATTTCCTTACCCAGTTCAATTATACCGATAGAATCCTTCGGCATATCATCGGGTTTTTTCTTTTTGATCTTTGCCTGGCGGGTATCCTGGTAAAACGGTTTAATTTTAAAAACCACATAGCGACTATCTTCTGTTATTACAGCGCTATAACCACGGGCTACAGTATTTTTTACTTTGGTTGCAATGTTCTGAACAACCAGTTCACCGTCGCCTTCCTGCGGATTTACGGTATAAACAACATACCGGCCATCATTACTGATGAGCCTTTCGCCGGCGCTTTTCCAGCCATCATAAACATCGTGTGTTAAGGATTTTTTTTGTGCCGTAACAGTAAGGCATATTAATAAAAATGCCGGGAGAAATATTTTCTTCATGTAATTGGTTTTGTAGGGTTAAAGATAATGGTAACAGCTTAAAATGCTGTATCCATTCATCAATCTTCCAGGAATCCCCATTCGTCCCGGAGTGCAGCTAGTTTTCCACCTTCAAGCTTTATTTCGTTATAGTGCCCCGCTTCATTCTTTTGCCGGTAAGCCTCATACAAACAAACTGCACAAGCAACCGAAATATTCAGCGACTTAATAATACCTACCTGCGGAATAATAAAATTACCATCGGCCATGGCGATGATCTCTTCGCTGATGCCGCCATGTTCGTTGCCAAAAACCAAACAAACAGGTTCGGTTAAATTAAGCTCATGCAGGCCAACAGCATCGCTGCTTAAATGGGTAGTGTATATTTTTTTGTAGTGCTTGCGTAATTCGGCAAAGCATTCATCGGCATTGGTAAACTGATGTATCGTTAACCACTTAGCCGCACTTGATGAACTTTTTGCTCCCCATTTTTTATGTGGCGGAATTTTTGTGTTCAATATATATATGTCCTGAATACCTACCGCATCGCAGGTACGCATTACAGCACTGATGTTGTGCGGATCAAAAACATTTTCCAGCAGCACGGTTAAATCAGGCTGGCGTTTATTTAATACTGATGTAAGTCTGTCGTTTCTTTCGGGAGTCATAGCTTCAAATATAATCAACATATAGCAGGTGCTGATTAAAAAAACAGACTCAGGTAAAGTACATGATCATCATTATCTCATCTGCTGATACACATCATTGATTATGCCCTTATTGAATTTTACTTTTACTATCTTAAAAACAAATTATGATACGAGACCTGAATGAAGCCGAAATAAACAATATACTCAGCAGCCAGGTTTTAGGCAGATTAGCCTGTACTAACGGGCTTAATCCCTACATAGTTCCGCTAACCTATATGTACGACGGAGAATATATTTACGGACAAACCGTAAAGGGAAAAAAGCTGAGTATGCTCCGGAAAAACCCAAATGTTTGCTTTGAGGTAGATATGCTAACTGACATGTTCAACTGGAGTTCTGTATTGGTATTTGGAAAATTTGAGGAACTTAAAGAAGAAGCTGCCGCCACAGCAAGAGAGAAATTATTTAACAGTGTCTTTACATTGCTCACCGGAAGTGCTGTTCACAAACATGAACATGGAACAGTAGCCGGTGTAGATGACAGCAGCAGGCAAAAACCGGTTATGTATCGTATTAAAATAAAAAAGATAACAGGAAGAACAGAAAAAAAATAAGTAGTTGTATATTAATAAAAATGCACGGCCTTATCTATTTCACTGTTGCAGCCGGTAAATTAAGATTACAACAATGACTGTAAGAATTAAGGTATAAATAAGTTTATTGTATTTAGCCAGCCACTCCGGCAGGTAAATATCAAAATTTGCTTTGGTTGAACTGGAATATTTGCGGGCCATCACCGTAAGCGGACAAAAGTTTTTAAACAGCAACAGCACAATTCCTTCAACTAAAAAACAGCCAAGGCCAAGCCATACCCATTTATCAATTTTATTTACAACAACTGCATATAGTAAATAAAAGATAACCACGTTAAAGAACAGCCAGATGATACTGTGAACTATTTTTATTGTGATAAGTTGATTATTCGCCTTCATTACTATTTGCTGTAACTATTTAGAAACCTATAATGTTCCAAAAATTATTACAAACCTAAACAGGTATTTACCGGTAGGCAATGACCGATGTCAAAATAAAAGCTGACAACAGTCACGTAGCAGCCGCAAAACCAATATTTTTGCCCAAACAGCAACAACTTGAGCATTCCAATACTTTTAATAACACCACCTTTCACCCAGCTTAACACGCCCTACCCGGCAACTGCATACCTCAAAGGATTTCTCAATACAAAAAAAATAAAATCACACCAGGCCGATTTAGGCATTGAAGTAACC
>JBATAS010000028.1:0-19406 GCA_049661965.1 Ferruginibacter sp.
CACATACACCGAATCATCCGCAACAAAATGAGTATCTATATTTTTTCGAGGCCGATACACAGTGGCAAGACAACCGAGCTGCTGCAATGGTGCAATCAGCAAAAAAATATTTATGGTGTGTTAATGCCTGATATTAATAGCAGCCGGAAAATTCTTAACCTGCATACCAATGATATTTTTGATATTGAATGTACCGATGTTGTTAATACAAGAGAGCAAATAACATCAGTTGGTAAATTTCATTTTTATACTGCAGCTTTTGAAAAAGCCAATCATATCATATCATCTTCTTTAAAACAAAAGCCAGATTGGCTGGTAATTGATGAAGCAGGAAAACTGGAGTTGGATGGAAAAGGATTTTATACAACAATTATAAAGGCTGTTGAATTTTACAACGATAAAAATTATCCCGGCAACTTATTGATCTCTGTAAGAGACAGTCTTTGTGTTGCTGTTATTGAATTTTTCAGTCTGAAAGATGCTGAAATCGTAAATCAACTGAAGGATATTCCATAAAATACTTCAAAAAAATCCCCCGGGTTGCCGGGGGAAAAACTATACTACTATGTGAGAAAAACCATTTTTAATACCTATGTCTTCTGTTATGTTTTTTATGGTAAACAGCACGGCTTTTATATGCCTTAGACTTGCGTAATTGCTTTCTTTCCCGGTGTGTAATTACTCCATCGGCTTTTGCTTTTCTTAACTGGTGATTATAATTCCGCTGCATTTTTCCAATACGCCTTGTTTCAGCCTTTGTAAGTTCACCGCTTTTAATACCTTTTTGTACTCGGTGCTTTTGAACCCTTGCTTTTTGCCTGCTCTGAGCTTCAGTTGTATTAATTCCAAGAGCGAAAATGAATACTGTGGCTACTAATAATTTTATTTTCATGTCTGTTGTTTTAATGAATTAGAAAATTTATTTCATTTAATACATAGACGGGGGTTAATGGAGGATGTTTAATGACCGCCTGTTAAATTACATTAACAGCTGCTCCGAAGGTTGAATATTGAAGCTGCGGCGGTGATAGCTGCATAACCCAAATTGTTCAATGGCATTGCGGTGGGCAAGTGTTCCATATCCTTTATTTTTTGCCCAGTTGTATTGTGGAAATGCAATGTGAATCTTTTGCATGAACTCATCACGCCAGGTTTTTGCCAGTATGCTGGCTGCCGCAATGGAAGCGTATTTCCCATCACCTTTTACAATACATTCGTGCGGTAATTTTTTATAAGGTTTGAAACGGTTACCATCTATCAATAAATACTCAGGGGTAATTTTAAGTTTACCTATAGAAAGGTGCATAGCCATATAACTGGCCTGTAAAATATTTATATTATCTATAGTTTCGTTATCAACTGATGCAACCGCAAAGGCAATACTTTCTTTTTCGATAATGGGCCTCAACAGGTCACGCTGTTTTTCATTTAGTTGTTTGCTGTCATTCAGTAAAGGATGATAAAAATCTTTGGGTAAGATAACAGCAGCGGCAAATACAGGCCCGGCATAGCATCCACGGCCGGCTTCATCTAAACCGGCTTCAATTAAATTCTCATATAAAAAAGGAGCTAACATCTGTGTGAACAAATATCAGCTAAAACCATAAAAAAACAATTCATTTTGTAATAAGCAGGTTTGCTTCTGTAAATTTGCGGCTGCAATGGATAATTTAAAACAACAACGGACACAAAAGCAGATTGCTATTTGGTTATTGATTGGCGTGAGCATGATCATTATCCAGGTATTACTGGGCGGCATTACCCGGCTTACAGAATCAGGGTTGTCAATCACCGAATGGAAACCTGTTACCGGAACTTTGCCGCCTCTGAATGATGCGGCCTGGCAGATTGAGTTTGATAAATATAAAGGAACCGATCAGTTTAAATATGTACACCAGTATTTTTCTTTATCCGAATTCAAGTTTATTTTTTTCTGGGAATGGTTTCATCGTACCTGGGCCAGATTAATGGGCCTGGTTTTTTTATTTGGATTTATTTACTTTCTGGTTACAAAAAAATTCAATAAAGGAATGATAAGGCCAATGATCATTCTTTTTTTATTAGGAGGCGTACAGGGTTTTATTGGATGGTTTATGGTAAAAAGCGGACTGGTTCCCGAAAAGTATTTTGTTGGCCACGTAGAACTGACTACACATTTTATTGCAGCGCTTGGTTTACTTTGTTATACATTATGGTTTGCATTAACCCTGTTAATTAAAGAAGAACAAAAAGTAATAAATCCAAAACTTAAAAAGTTCTTACTGCTTATATTGGGTGTGTTGTTTTTGCAATTAATCTATGGCGGTTTTATGGCAGGGTTAAGGGCGGCTGTTACAGCACCTACCTGGCCCGATATTAATGGTAACATGATACCAGCAGGTATGTCGGAACTTTCCCCCTTTACTGCAAACCTGGTTAATAATCCGCTTACTATTCATTTTATTCATCGGGGTATGGCTTATTTGCTGGTTGTGCTGATCGGCATATGGTGGTTTACATCAAAATCGGTTTCGGGCAATCCATTTTTCAGCAGGCTTCGCCTTGCCGTTATGTTACTTGTTTTAATACAGGCCATACTCGGTATCTTAACGGTGCTCAATGCAACAAATTCAAATCATTTGGTTGTGTATGGAGTATTGCACCAGTTTACAGCGATGCTGTTGGTAATGGTTGTTGTTTTCTTGATTTTTATTGTAAGAAAAAAGAGAATTATTTAATAGAGATAAATCTCTCTCTGTTGTGAAACCTGTCGTATTAAGTTGTGTTTGCTGAATGGTTGTTTATGTAGTAATTTTAATAAACGCCGGTTATTCATGAAGCAGCTACTGAACGATATTTATTATTCCTTCCCCATTCAGCTTTTTATTCTTCATTTCAGAAAATTTCAGGTGTTGCTGGTGTTTTGGTATGTACTGGTGAGTACCATTAACAGCGTTTTTATGAAAAGCTATGGTGCTGATGCTTTGTTTTTTGCACCTGAATACCTTGGTAATGTAAATGCTTTAAGCGCTGCTATTGTTGGTGTAGCTATTGGTGTATTTTTGATGAGCTGGAACATTACAACATTTATTTTGCACAGCAAGCGCTGTAAGTTTCTGGCCACTACCGCCAAACCGTTTTTAAAATATTGTATTAATAATTCCCTGTTACCCTTGTTTTTTTTGATATTCTATTTTATCAAACTTTTTATTTTTGATCAACAGAAAGAATTAATGACTGTTGGCGAAACGCTGATCATTATTTCGGGTATACTGGCAGGCCTCATCTTAATACTGACTGTTTCATTTGCTTATTTTTTTGGTGCCGAAAAAACCATTCAACGAACGATAACACCTATTATTGAAATGGACCGCCATTTCAACCAAAACTATACACAACAACAGGCAGACCAGGAAAGTTTTGGAATGAAAGTGAGTTATTACATGGGCCAGGGTTTCCGGTTTCGTAAACCAAGAAACGTAGCCCACTACAACCGTGAATTTTTAGATATGGTATTTACACGACACCATTTTGCTGGGATTATCAGTATTGTACTGGCATTTATTTTTTTAATTGTGATAGGTTTTTTTATGGATAGCCCGGTTTTCCAGGTTCCGGCCGCTGCCAGCATACTTATATTTTTTGCGGTGATGACTGCGGTTATTGGAGCACTTTCTTATTTTTTACAAAGCTGGAGTTTGCCTTTTTTTATAGTATTGCTTTTTTTTATTGATGCACTTTACCAGAATGAGATTATTGACACCCGTAACAAAGCGTATGGATTAAACTATATCAATAAGGAAGACAGGCCAGATTATGATAAAGGGGCATTACAGAAACTCTGTTTGCCGGGCAACATCGCTTCGGATAGAAACAATATGATTACCATACTGGAGAACTGGAAAAAAAAGCAGAAAGAAGATAAACCGGTAATGATCTTTGTAAACGTTAGCGGTGGCGGCCTGCGCAGCGGAACATTTGTAATGAATACGCTGCAAAAGCTCGATAGTGTAACAAACGGGAAGTTTCTCGATCACACCATGATGATTAGCGGAGCCAGCGGCGGAATGTTGGCAGCTACATACTATCGTGAATTATACAGGCTGCGTCAGAAAGACGGGTCCATTAATCTGAATGACCCACAATACAGTGATCAAATTGCCAAGGATCTTTTAAACCCGCTTTTTTCATCCATGGTGTCAAGAGATATTTTTTCGCCGGCCCAGAAATTTACAGTTGGTGATTACAAGTATGTAAAAGACAGAGGTTATGCGTTTGAAGAAAAACTGAACGATAACAGTAATGGCATACTTAATAAACAATTGAGCGATTACAGCACTGCTGAAAAAACTGCTGCTGTTCCACTGATGATATTTAATTCTACCATTACACGTGATGGAAGAAGAATGATGATCTGCACACAACCTATCAGTTTTATGATGAAACCGTTTCAACTGGCTGATGACACAAATGTAAGTCCGGACGCAGTTGATTTTACAGCCATGTTTGCCAAACAAAATCCTTTGAATGTACGCCTGCTGACCGCACTCAGAATGAATGCAACTTTTCCGTATGTATTGCCCAGCGTATGGCTACCCAGTAATCCGGTTATAGATGTGATGGATGCCGGCTTGCGGGATAATTTTGGATTGGAGACTACACTTAGATTTATTGAGAATTTTAAAGACTGGCTTACAAAGAATACCAGTGCTGTTCTTATTGTTCAATTGCGTGACCGGATGATTGATAACTGGCAGGAACCCTATGAAACAGGTTCAGTAACCGATTTTATAATCAAACCTGGCACTATGTTGCAGCATAACTGGCAAAAGCAACAGGATTATTCGGAAACAGACCAGTTCAGTTATTTGAAAGGAAATGTAGATATAAATTTGCAACGCTCAGTATTTATGTATGTACCAAAAACTGAAGAAAAAGGAGCTGCGCTAAATTTTCATTTAACCGCAACAGAGAAAAGAGATGTGAAGGAATCATTCTATAATGGTTTCAACCAGGCATCGCTAAAAGAAATATTGGCAATGCTGAAAGAATGATCATGGCATCAGCAGCTTAAAGGCATTTTCAATAATTTCAATGTCAAACGTAGTTGTCGTTTCTGCCGGATCGCCATCAATATGCAGTGGTGCAAGTTGAGGATTTTTTATCTGTAACTTTTTTGTTTGAAAATAATGAATATTGTTGCGGTGATATTTTTTGTCTTCATACATACGTACCTGCCCGTTGCGGATTTGCTTCAGTACCGTCCATATCATCCGCATCTTACTCATCTTATTTACCACAACTATATCCAGTAAACCGTCATGCAGACTGGCCTGTGGGGCAATGGTAAAATTATTACCAAACTGGTTGCTGTTGGCTATACTGATAAAATATGCATCGGTAAGTATGATATTGCCATCAATATTTAATTCGAAAGGATATGCTTTAGCAGTAAAGAAATTTTTAGTGGATTGCTTTACATAAGTACCCAGGCCTCTTTTTTGCTGCCGGGCAAAATCATGAGCTACCTGTGCATCAAAGCCCAGCCCACATAACATGCAACTGAATTTTTTGTTGATATAAAAACTGTCAACAGAAACCGCATTGTCTTTAAAAACTATCTGTAGTGCTTTGTTTATTTGCTTTGGAATTTTTGCGGCAAAGGCCAGGCCATTACCGCTGCCCATGGGGATGATACCTATATTTACTGAGACACCCTGCAAAGCACTTGCAATCTGGTTTACGGTGCCGTCGCCGCCGCAAACAATAATATCGGTAATTTTTTCTGCCGCAATTTTTTGTTTCAGGTAAGTATATTCTCCGGCGGCGTTGGTATGTAAAATTTCAAAAGAAATATTTTTCCGGTTAGTTTCTTCGGTAATAATTTCCTGCAGCTTTATCTTTTTTCCGGTACCGGATATGGGGTTGATGAAATAAATAAATTTTCTTTTCATATATAGTTACTTCGCCGCTAAATTAAGTATATTGAATCTTTAAGCAGAGCAGGCTGTTAGTACTAAAATGTTTTTTGTAAAATAATTACCATCTTATTAATGCCCCTGCCCAGGTAAAACCGCTGCCAAATGCAGCCAGGCAAACCAGGTCACCTTCTTTTATCTTTCCTTTTTCCCAGGCTTCGCAAAGTGCAATGGGTACAGAAGCGGCAGTAGTGTTGCCAAACTTCTGAATATTATTATACACCTGGTCGTCGCTGAGATTTAGTTTTTGCTGAACAAACTGGGCAATGCGTAAGTTAGCCTGGTGTGGTATCAGCATATTAATATCTGCAGTAGTTAAATTATTTGCTGCCAATGCTTCTTCTACAACTTCAGGCATTTTAACTATTGCCTTTTTAAAAACAGCCGGACCATCCATATTCGGAAAATTTTCGGCGTCATCAATCATAGCATGACTCATAAACATTTGTCCTATTTCAGCGTTATCAAATTTTGCAACAGGTTGAGGTGTCCAGTGGTTGGCATGTGTACCCGGATTATACATGGCCAGTATTTCTGCACTTCCGCCATCGCTGTGTAAATGTGTGCTTAATATACCCTGATTTTCTTTGGTGCTGGGTTGTAATACTACAGCACCGGCACCATCACCAAAAATTACACTAACATTTCTGCCCCTTGTACTGAAGTCGAGACCGAATGAATGTTTTTCGCTACCTACCACCAGAATATTTTTGTACATGCCGGTTTTTATAAACTGATCGGCAACAGATAGAGCATAAACAAAACCACTGCATTGATTGCGGATATCCAATGCGCCAACTTCTTTCATCTTCATGGCACGTTGCAGTAAAACACCGCAGCCGGGGAAATAATAATCGGGGCTGAGGGTGGCAAAAATGATAAAGTCAATATCCTGTGGGGTAATGCCGGCCCTTTCAATAGCAATCTTCGAAGCTTCCACTCCCATAGTAGTTGTGGTTTCTCCCTCACGGTTTGCATAGCGGCGTTCCTTTATTCCTGTTCGTTCCTGAATCCATTCGTCAGAAGTATCCATATACTTTTTTAAATCATTGTTGGAAATCACGTTTTCAGGAACATAATATCCAATACCGGCAATCCTGGCTTTTAGCATGCTGTCGTTTTTATAGAAAGGCAATTTACAAAATAGTGAATGATTTGCAACTGTTTCATCTGCAACTAAAAAAAGTAAGCACTGGCTAAAAAAAATTGATTTCTTACTAATCGAGCTTTGCCATATTCTTGAGGCAAAAATTTTCATCAAATACAGGGTGAACCCGTGTTTTGTAATGCACATCAACCGATTTTCGCAGCGCCTCACTGCTGAATATCATTTTATTGGTGAAATGTTCGGCCAATGGTAACAGGGAGAGATTGTTATTCTTAAGTTTTAATTCGGCTATATATATTCTGGAATTTATGCTGATATTAAAAAACTGCATACCATTTATTGTTGACATAAATGCAGTTCCGGTAATGGAGTCAGCAGTAACTACATTAAAACGGCGGAGATCTTCCAGGTAACCGGTAAATGTGATATTATACTCTGTATCTGTTTTTCTGCTCAAATGTACAATCACAGGTTCATCCCGGCCATTTGAACTTTTAACCATGGCTAACCATTTGCCTAGTAAAACATCTTCTACATAAATACCCGCTGTTTCGTCTATATTATAAGCTGAGCTGTATGGGCAGGAACATAGAGAAACGGATAAAAAAAACAGTACCAGTATTTCGAAAATTTTTTTCATTTTTTTTGAATGCCTAAAATTATACATGTATTTCTGCATTTGCAATAGTAAAATCACCTGTAATTATTTGCAGAAATACTAATGATATGATTCCCGGACAGAGCTTAGAGCAGCTTTATTTTTATTTAAACAGTTATTTTTCCGAAGTTTTTTTCTCGCCATTGTTCTTTGCAGGTTTAATCTGGCTGTTTAAAAAGAAATTGCTGCAGTTGTCTCCATCGCAACAGGGCAAAGCATTAGTTTTACATACCGGGCATTGGTAATGACTATGTACAAATACCAGGTGAACTGTATTGCCGCAAAAAAGACAGGTTACCTGCATCAGTTGTTTTTTATGAATAAAACCAGCCAGCTTCCTGCTTCCATCATCCAGGCAATACCCAGGTGTACAATTAAACCTCCCCAGATACTTCGGGTATTATAGCTGATAACACCTAAAAGCAAACCACCCCAGAAACTGCTGATGGCTTCTCCCAATGGTTTGCCAAAGTGTATAGTGCAATAAAAACATGCAACAGGAATAATACATTGCGGACCGCAAATCTTTACTAAAGATAAAATTAAAAATCCGCGGAAGAAGAATTCGATACTTATAAAATCGAAACCGTAACAAAGTTCATAAATAAGGTAGTACCATTGTTTTGAAGACAGGTTAAGTTCTGTTACTGCTTTTGCCTTGGGATACATGTGCAGGAAATCTTTTTGTAAGCTGGCCAGTAAGATTACAGGAATCATTACCCCTAACATGATAAAGTAGGGCTTTGTGTTATTTAAGGAATGAGATCCATAAAAGGGCTGGTTGTTTTTATCTTTCAGCCACCATATAACGGCCACCGGAACAAGCAGCACAAAAACCCTTATAACCAGGCCCAGACTGTTCAGCCAGAAAATCTGTTCATCAGCCTGCCATATTTTGTTAATAATTGGCTGATGAAGATCAAAATTAACCCTGAAGGAAAAAAACGCCGGTGCCAGTATAAGAATTATCCAAAACCAGTAATTTTTATACCAGTGTATATTTTTATAAAATAAAAACTGAAGAAAAAAAGCAGTGGCAAACGGGATAAAGTATAAAAGATAGTAACCTGCAAAACTGCCAAGTTTTGAGTGATTGACAGCTATATACTGCCCCTCTAAAAAATGCCAATAATTTAAATAGATACAGAAACCTGTTAATAACAGTATTGCTAAAAAATAAGCAAGACGGAATTCCTTTTGATAAAATTCTTTTATGTACTGAAAAACAACTGACAATCTTTTTGTTTTTATAAAGATAGCCAACGCATGTTTAAGTATTAAAAAGAAAGCCTCTGCAATTTTGCAGAGGCTTTGCTGTAAATCGAGTTCATTTATTTATATGATGTCCATTCCCTGGTTGTTTTGTTGTACAGCCAATACAAACTATTACTGTACGAAAAACTAAATGTTCTGTAGGTAACCTGCGATTTGGGCAGTGTTAGAATTGTGGTTAAAAAGCCGGTTTTTAAATCGTATAATTCTATTTGATTTTTGTCAATGTTTAAAACACCAACCTCTGCATTTTTTATCCCTGTATAAATAACCGAAGTATAATTATAGGCATCGGGTATTTCATCAGTTGGGTTAAACTCTTCCCCAATATCATCTTTTTCAGATAAGCCCAGGTGCAGGTCTATATGTCCATTAAGCGATCCCACATTTGAATATAAAGCAATGCGGTTACCGGTTAAAAACATCACCTCATTGCCATCAGGATTAAATGCGCCAACACATTGCGAATTTGGCTGTGTCATTTCAGCAATATCTGAGTTTATATCCAGCACAGCGCCTTTAGGATCTAATACATAATGAAACCAGCCGTTATCATCATATCCATTGCCGCAAATTGATTTTTTTATTGGGTTGTACCACAACCCTCTCAAATCAATCATGGTAGTCATATTATCTGAAGATAAACGCTTGCCGCTTTCATTGAAAACAGCCAATGGATAATTGATGTTACCGGCCATAGCCGCATAGTATTTTTTTTGAACAGGATGCCATACAACACAAGCTCCGTTTGAACCTG
The DNA here is from genome assembly GCA_049661965.1 of Ferruginibacter sp. GTDB lineage: Bacteria > Bacteroidota > Bacteroidia > Chitinophagales > Chitinophagaceae > Ferruginibacter. The sequence goes on from JBATAS010000028.1 coordinate 9,753, forward strand.
CGTTGTCATCGCCGGTTTCTTTGGGCATTTTTAATTCAAGTGATTTTTTTAAGGCTTTTGTGGTTTGAGCAATAATTACATTTCCGCAAAAGAATAATACACAAAAGAACAATAGTGATTTTTTCATAGTTATAGTTTCAGGATTAAAAATACAAGATTAATAAAAAATGATTACAGATTATCAGTGTTTAATTATTTAAAGTATTCCATAGCAGGTCTTTTAATTCCTGTAAATGTTGCCCTGTTACTGATGAGATAAAAACATGCGGAATCTTTTTGGGTAATTCTTTTTTAACAGCTGCTTTTAATTCATCATCCAGCATATCGCTTTTGCTGATGGCTATTACAAAATCTTTTTGCAGCATTTCGGGATTATACCGTTCCAGCTCGTTGTGTAAAATCTCAAATTCTTTTTTATGATCTGCACTGTCGGCAGGAATCAGAAAAAGCAAAATGGAGTTACGTTCAATATGCCGTAAGAAACGATGGCCTAATCCTTTTCCTTCGGCTGCGCCTTCAATAATACCGGGCAAATCGGCAATACAAAAACTTTTTCCATCTCTGTACTCAACCATACCCAGTTGGGGAACCAATGTTGTAAATGCATAATCTGCAATTTTGGGTTTTGCTGCAGTAATGCTGCTTAGCAAAGTTGATTTGCCTGCATTCGGGAATCCAACTAACCCCACGTCAGCCAACACTTTTAGCTCCAGTATTTTTATTCCTTCTGATCCGGCTTCACCGGGTTGTGCATATTCGGGTGCCTGGTTGGTTGCCGTTTTAAAATTACTGTTACCCAGCCCGCCACGGCCACCTCTTACCAAAATGGCTTCCTGTCCATCTTCTAAAATTTCTACCAGTTTTTCATCTGTCTCTTCATCACGGGCAATGGTGCCAAGCGGCACTTCAATAATTATATCTTTTCCAAACCTGCCGGTAGAATTATTTTTACTGCCATTCTCCCCGTTTTCGGCCAACACATTTTTATAATAGCGCAAGTGCAGTAATGTCCATAATTGTGCATTTCCTTTTAAGATGATATGGGCACCACGGCCACCATCGCCGCCATCGGGACCGCCCATAGCCGTTAACTTATTACGCATGAAATGTTTACTGCCGGCGCCACCATGGCCGCTGCGGCAGAATATCTTGATCTGGTCTACAAAGTTTGATTTTTCCATTATTGGCGCAAAGGTCAGTATTTTTTAAAGATTAAAGCGGGTTAACTTGTTTTTATGCTCATGTATGGAAATAAGCTTTTAAATCATCTTACATTTGTACTGTTAAATGTAAAAGAAGATGATAAAACTGATTTTAATTCCCGGATTGATCATGCTGAGCTGCGGATCAACAAAATCAAATCAATCGGCAGCCAATAAGGATTCTGTTACCATAGTTTCAGCAGAAGAAAGCGGTAATGATACTTTAAATACTACTATGTATGATGTGGAAAAATTACCAACCTGTATAAAAGATAAACTTGACTCTTTTAAAGTAAAGGAAGTTCATGAACGACCTCAAAAAATGATAGAATATACTTACAAGGGCAAAAAAGTATATTATGTGGTGATGCCCTGCTGCGATTTTTTTAATGAGGTTTATGACGATAAATGCAATTACCTGGGTGCGCCAGATGGCGGGTTTGCCGGAAAAGGTGATGGTAAAATACCTGATTTTACTGAACAGGCGAAAGTTGTAAAAACAGTTTGGGAAGCTTCGAAATAATTATTTGTTTTCGTTCCAGGTTTTGTAACCGGCAGATTGTATTTTTCTATCTTCAGGTATTTCTCTGAGCGGTTCACATGCATTCCATCCTTCAAACATATCTTTTGGCAGTTGCTGATAAAGTTTTGTTCCTTCTGATTTCCAATTAATCATTTCATCCGTTATATCCTTAATTTTTTTTGCAGGGTTGCCAACTATTAAGCTACGCCTTTCAAAAACTTCATCGGCTTTTATAAAACTTAAAGCCCCAACAATACATTCATCGCCCAGAATAACATTATCCATGATTACTGCATTCATACCAACCAAACAATTCTTCCCTATAGTTGCACCGTGTATGATTGCGCCGTGACCGATGTGGGCGGCTTCTTTCAATAAAACAGTAACACCCGGAAACATATGAATGGTACAGTTTTCCTGAACATTGCAGCCATCTTCAATAATGATTTGTCCCCAATCACCACGAATGGCAGCACCGGGGCCAATGTAACAATCTTTACCAATAATAACATTTCCCGTAACTGCCGCTTGTGGATGAATAAATGAAGACTCATGTGCAACCGGTTTGTATCCCTGAAACTCGTAGATCATACCAACGATTTGTTTGTTCTGAAACAGGTGCCTTTAAACAACGCCACTACATGGTTATGTTGATTACAGACAGTGATATGGTACAATCCTGTTGATTTACCATTATGCAATTCCTTTGCTTCGGCCGTTAGTATATCGTCAACATGTACCGGCTTGGTGAAGTTTATGGAAGTATCCAGCGCCACCGATAAAACGTTACGGTTGTTGCATGCAAAAGCAAATGCACTATCCGACAGAGAAAATGCAATACCACCATGAACTATGCCAAAGCCATTGATCATTTCTTTACGCACTGTCATTTTTATTTTACTGTAACCGTCTTTTATTTCCAGCACTTCAATACCCAGCCACTGGCTGAACAGATCGTTCTCCATCATGTGGGTTACTACTTCCTGTGATGTTGGCATAAATATGATTTAAGATTCGATCAGATTGGTTTCCTGCTTTATAGTTTTTATTGCGGCAAATAGCTTAACTAAATCTTCCTGCTTATTAAAAGCATTAATAGAATAACGTAAATAAACTTTATCGCCATGCCGCATTACCGGCACCTGAATTTTATATTCATTCATCAGGTGTGCTTTTAACTTTTCCGGTTCGCTGGTTTTTATTTCGGCGCTGTACAATTGTGCTATAAAATCATCGGTAACTGGTGCCATCGCAGTTGCATGCAGCAGTTCGCAAAATGCAGATGCATTATCCTGTGTCAGCTTCCTGCATTCCGCAGCAACAGATTCCCAATTATGCTGCTGCATAAATTCTATGGCATCCGGTATGGTAAGAAATGCCGAAAAGTCCCTGGTACCCTGCATCTGGTGGTAATCTAAAAACTGCGAGTTTGAAGGGAACATGGCATCATAACCCCAGCTTACAATCAACGGATCAAACAAATGCTGCAGTTCTTTCTTTACATATAAGAACGAACTTCCCTTTGGTGTCATCATCCATTTATGACAGGCACCGGTATAAATATCAGCCTGTAATGTGGAAAGATTAACCGGTACCTGTGCCGGTCCATGTGCGCCGTCAACAAATGTCATCAGCCCTTTTTCTTTTGCCATGGCGCAAATTTCTTCAACCGGCAAACGCAGCCCTGTACTGCTGGTAAGGTGACTTATAAAGACCAGTTTTGTTTTCGGCGTAAGTCCGTTAAAAAACTGCGTTACAAAATCTTCTTTGCTTTCTATGGGGAAACGGGTTGCTTGTTTTTTATAGATGGCCCCTTTCTGTTTACAATAATATTCCCATGTTTTGTCGCAGGCACCATATTCCAGATCGGTGGTAAGTATTTCATCTCCCGGCTGCAAAGCCATACTTTTTGCAATGATATTTACTGCATAAGATGGATTGGTTACATACACCAGGTCATCCTGATGACAGTTAAGATATGTGCCCAAGGCCTTCCTCGACCGTTCCAGATATTTCGGGCCATTAACCGTTATGAATTCCACAGGTTCCTGCTCAAGTTCAAGCTGGTATTGCTGATATCGTTCAAAAACCGGTTTAACACAGGCGCCAAAAGAACCAAAATTTAAAAATGTTATGTCTTTACGTAATAAAAAAAATGGAGAGAGATCCTGCATAAAAATTATTTACTATTCGCCTTTAAATATGGGTTTCCTTTTTTCTAAAAATGAATTGATTCCTTCGTCATAATCATAAGTTGATGCGGCTTTCTGCTGATATTCATCTTCCAGCAACAATTGCTTTTCCCAATTATTATGAAAGGAATGATTTAATGCATGTTTGGTATAAGCCAAACCTTTTGTTGGCATTTGCGATAATGTTAGGGCAATCTTTCTACTTTCATCTTCAAATATGTCATCAGCAAAAACTTTATAGATCATTCCCATTTTCTCTGCATCATCTGCAGCAACTTTATCTCCGGTCATCATCAATGCACTTGCTTTTTGCCAGCCAATTAAACGGGGCAATGTAAAAGTTCCGCCGCTGTCGGGTATCAGTCCTATTTTACTGAATGCCTGTATGAAAGATGCAGATACTGTTGCAACTACCACATCGCAACACAAAGCAATATTGGCACCAGCACCGGCGGCAACGCCATTAACGGCCGCAATCACTGGCTTTGGTAAATTTCTTATCCTTTTTACAATAGGATTATAATGTTCGCTGAGGATTTGTGCAATCTCAATTTTATTGTCTCCTGCCAGTTCGCTGATATCCTGTCCGGCGCAAAAGGCTTTGCCGGAGCCGGTTATGTACACGGCTCTTACTTCATGTAAAGATGCTGCTTCATCAAGCTTTGCTTGCATAAGCAGTGCCATTTCCCGGTTAAAGGAGTTGAATTTATCGGGCCTGTTTAATGTGATATAAGCAACCGAATTTTTTATTTCGAATAATATAGATGACATCATGAAAGTTTAATTGGTCATTAAATATGTACGTAGTAATGCCCGTTATAAGCGATTATTATTAACCCCTGTGTATGTATAGTTATAAATTTAAGTAATAGCATAGTAAATATCCCGAAATCTTTTATATTTTGTTGTTATAAACAGGCTTTTTGTAAAGTTCTTCCCTTCATTTTATTAAAAACATGCTTATGAAATTTTTCAGGTTGTTACAGATTGTAATGCTCTGTATTGTACTAACCGGTTGCGATTTTTCATGTTCTGTTGGCGGGGCTAAGAAGAACAAGAAGGCTAAAGTTGCCAATAATAATCCTGCCCTAAAAGGCGCCATCATAAAAAATGGGATTGAACTGGAGGTGACGGGAGTAAAAATTAAATCGGCCTACCTGGTAGATAAAAATGAAAAACCATTAACTGAAAATATGGTAAAAACCGGGGAATATATTTACCTGATATTAGAAATTGATAGTGGCTGGGTGCAAGAAAATGACAAGACATTTCTAGGGGCATCGGAAAAAATTACCACAGCTAAAGGAAACGTTATAGTTGAAGCGAATGATATTTTTAAAGACTATGATAAAAAGGGGATATCGCCGGTTGATTCAAAGTATATAAGCCTTTCGGCTGTTATTACCAGAACTAATAAAGCTATTGATGACTTTATTGTTTATTTCAGGGTTTGGGATAAAAGAGGCTCCGGGGAAATCAAAGGGCAATACGAATTTAATATTATTAAGTAGTAATAATTGATACAGTTTTGGTGACTACAGACAGCAGTTGTTACCTGGCAATTACATTTCAAAACTTCTTACATCTTTATGGTTTAATAAAAACTGACTTACCAGATCATAATTTCTGTCGGGAGAACTGATGCGGTATACATAAACAGCATCATTATTGTCTTTTGTAAATTTCATACAGCGGTAGGTAAGTCTATGGTATTTAAAAAAATCTTCCAGCTCTTCATTAAAATTATTACCTAATCCAACTGCACGTATCTTATAATCTTTAACCTTGTGAAACCTGTTAATAAAGTGCTGCACAGGCTCCAGCACAAACAAGGCAACCACTACCATACCCGCTACCACAATGGCTAAGGGGTAATTGTGATATCCTACGGCCATACCCAATGCCGCAGTTACCCAGATAAGGGCGGCGGTAGTTAATCCATTTACTGTAATTCCCTCTTTAAAAATTACACCAGCACCAATAAAACCAATACCAGTTACAATATTACTGGCAATCCTGTCGGCACTTTCAATACCTGCTTCTTTTGATAAGATGGTGTACAGACATGAGCCTACACATATTAATATCATTGTTCTGAAACCAGCAGGCTTGCTTCTAAATTCTCTTTCAAGACCGATGATGGCACCAATGATAAATGCAACAGATACCTGGGCAGCTTCTTCAAAATAAATTGACAGATCCATGTAAATAAATTTTAACTGCAGTAAAGTTAAGGAGATTAGTGGCACTTAAAATAGTCAAACGGCTCTTTACAATCATTGCATTGATACAGTGCCTTGCATGCCGTGCTGCCAAATTCGCTGATGAGTTTCGTGTTCTTGGAATTGCATAGCGGGCACTCCACACCATCAACCGTTATTTCAAATTTTTTATCGGGGGCTGCAATGCCGTATTCCTTTAGCTTTCTTTTTCCTGCTTCACTCATCCAGTCTGTTGACCAGGCGGGGGCAAGTACAGATGTTATTTTTATGTTGGAATAGCCTTGTTCAATCAATGCCATTTTTATGTTCATGGCAATCATATCCATGGCCGGGCAACCGGTGTAGGTGGGGGTGATGATGACTTCAACTTCGTCGCCGTTTAATTTTACATCTCTTACGATTCCTAAATCGGTGATGGTTAAAACAGGTACTTCAGGGTCGGTAACCAGCTCAAGGATCTTCCATATTTTTTGGGTTGATATGGTTTCATCAATTACCATTCTGCGCCGGGATATGTTCTTTGTAAATACTGAAGCTCGGTAAGTATATAACCTAAGTGTTCGGTGTGTACACCTGTTTTTCCACCGCTCTGCATAAATGTTTTTTCAGGTACAGATAAAGTTGCTTCTTCAAAAACAGAAGTTATTTTTTTCATCCAGTCGTCTTTCAACGATGCAACATCAAAGCCAGACTCGTTTTCATAGTCAGCCGGCATAAATAATTCACCGGTGTACCGCCACAATTCATCTATCGCTTTGTTCATCCGCTCATGACTCTCTGTTGTACCATCGCCCAGGCGTACAACCCATTCGCTGCTCCAGCGTAGATGATAGGTAACTTCTTTTAATGCTTTGGCTGCTATAGCCGCTACCTGTTCATCTTTATGGCCTTGTAATTTTTCGTAAAGAAGAAATTGGTAAGCGCTGAAGAAAAACTGCCGTAAAATAGTTTGTCCCCAATCGCCGTTAGGTTGTTCAACCAGTAAGCTGTTTTTAAATTCCCTTTCAGTTCTTAAATAAGCAAGTGAATCCTCTGTTGCATCAGCACCAATTAATGTTGCCGCATGCTGATAAAAATTCCTGGATTGCCCCAACAGGTCTAACGAAATATTGGTAATGGCAATATCCTGCTCCAATATTGGCCCATGGCCACACCACTCTGCATTTCGTTGTGCAAGAATAAGTGCATTATCTGCCAGGTGTAAAGTATAATCAATTAACGTTCTGCTCATCTGCGAAATCATTTAAATCTTTTTTATCTGCGGTTACATGTGTCCTACTTCATCCGGCAATTCGTAAAAAGTGGGATGTCGATAAATTTTGTCAACAGCGGGTTCGTATAGCTCTCCTGCTTCTTCGGGATTAGATGCCGTAATGAATTTGCTTTCAACAACCCAGATGCTAACACCTTCTTGTCGCCTTGTATAAACATCTCTGGCATTTTCAATAGCCATGGTTGCATCTGTTGCATGCAGGCTGCCTACATGTTTATGATCAAGGCCTTGCTTGCTGCGGACGAAAACTTCCCAAAGCGGCCAGCTATTTTTGTCAATATTTGATTTTTGAATCTCGGAACCACCTGCTTTTTCTTCAGGGATGTCGCCGTAGTAATATCTTTTGACTTCTATTTTCATAAAAAAACTTATTTTAATTAAGCAGCTTCTTGTTTTTTGAGATTAGCTTTTTTATCAGCATATGCTGTTGCCGCTTCTCTCACCCATGCACCTTCATCATGTGCTTTGTTTCTTGCAGCAAGTCTTTGTTTATTACAAGGACCATTACCTTTCACCACATTCCAGAATTCATCCCAGTTTATTTCTCCAAAATCGTAATGCTTTCTTTTTTCATTCCATTGTAAATCAGGGTCGGGTAAAGTCATGCCTAAAACTTTCACCTGCATAACAGCCATATCTACAAACTGCTGACGTAGCTCATCATTTGTTTTTCTTTTTATCTTCCACTTCATACTTTGATCGCTGTTGGTACTTTCAGAATCCTTTGGCCCAAACATCATCAGGCTTGGCCACCACCAACGGTTTATTGCATCCTGGCACATAGCTTTCTGTTCATCAGTTCCTCTTGATAAAACCAATAACGATTCAAATCCCTGACGCTGATGAAAACTTTCTTCTTTACAAATTCTAACCATCGCCCTAGCGTACGGACCATAAGAAGTGCGACAAAGCATTACCTGGTTTAAAATGGCGGCGCCATCCACCAGCCAACCCACAGCACCCATATCGGCCCATGTTAAAGTAGGGTAATTAAAAATGGAAGAATATTTTGCTTTACCACTGTGCAGGTCAGCAATCATTTCATCACGACTGCTGCCCAAGGTTTCGGCTGAGGAATATAAGTATAGTCCATGTCCGGCTTCATCCTGTACTTTGGCAATGAGTATCGCTTTACGTTTTAAAGATGGGGCACGGCTTATCCAGTTACCCTCTGGCAGCATACCTACAATTTCGCTATGTGCATGCTGGCTTATCTGCCGAATATTTGTTTTGCGGTAGGCATCTGGCATCCAGTCCTTAGGCTCAATCTTAATTTCTTTTTCAATTTTATCTAAAAAAATTTTTTCAAAGTCCTGTATTTGCATAACGGATGATTTTATATGGCAAAATTAATATAAAAAACTAACAACTGTTAGTTAAGGCTTGATTGTAAAAACTGAATCAAAACAAGCTGTGCATAGAAGTTTTATAACTTATGCTTTAACAGGCATTATTTATATCTTTTAAATTAAATATTATACAATATCCATACTGTAAATAAAGCTGTATAAATTATCTTTTTAAAGTGATTATCCTTATTTTTAAACCTCAATCCCCTTCCTTTGGTAACTGGTTATTGATTTATAAGAATCAGGTATAGTGAATATTAACAAGTAATTAGAGTTAGAATAAATAGTTTAGCTTTCGAATTAATTCAATATTTATCTTTCATATATCCTAGCATGTGAAGCCGTTTTGAAAAAATATCCACAGGAGATTACATTTTTCATCTAAATAATAAAACCAAAACCAAGTAACATGAGCACTACTATTGAAAGGTATGTCATCAGGCATATATTAGGCACCAAAGCCAACCAGGTTGAAGAATTTGATTTTAGCAAATCGGAATTAACCATAGGCCGCACTACAGGCAGCGATATTCAGTTTGACCCCGACCAGGAAGTTATTGTAAGCCGGGAACATGGTAAAATAGTGAAATTGAGTGATGATCCCCCTAAATTTGAAATACATGATAATAACAGCCGCAACGGAATTTTTGTTAACAAGAACAGAGTAAAAGGATCTGTGGCTTTAGAAGTTGGGGACGAAATTCAGTTAGGCCTCAATGGCCCGGTTTTTTCGTTTGATATAAATCCAAGGCCGCAGGATATGATGGCAGCTACACGTATGGTTGAAATACCTACTTCCATTAAAGCTACAACCATATCAGAACTGGAAGCTGTACCTGATGCAGAAGTTGCAAAAGTGGGTTTGGGTAAACAAACCGTAGAGCGTATGCTGG
>JBATAS010000029.1:0-2573 GCA_049661965.1 Ferruginibacter sp.
TTCCTCCCCCTTCGGGGGAGATAGAGGGGGCTTTTATTTAAACGCATTAATCCCCGTAACATCCATCCCCGTAATCAGCAAATGAATGTCATGTGTGCCTTCATAAGTAATAACACTTTCCAGATTCATCATGTGGCGCATTACTGAGTATTCGCCTGTAATGCCCATTCCGCCCAGCATCTGGCGGGCATCCCTGCAAATATTTGTTGCCACTTCGCAGGCATTTCTTTTAGCCATACTCACCTGTTGTGGCGTAACTTTTCCTTGGTTCATCAAAACGCCAAGGCGCCAGTTTAATAATTGTGCCTTGGTAATTTCGGTTACCATTTCCGCTAATTTCTTTTGTTGTAACTGAAAACCTCCAATTGGTTTTCCAAACTGAATTCTTTCTTTGCTGTATTGCAAAGCCGTATCATAGCAATCCATGGCGGCACCAATAGCACCCCAGGCAATGCCGTAACGGGCTTTGGTTAAACATCCCAACGGGCCTTTCAATCCTTTGATATTTGGAAAAATATTTTCTTTAGGAACTTTTACATTATCAAAAACCAGTTCGCCGGTTGCACTGGCACGCAGGCTCCACTTGCCATGCGTGGTTGGTGTACTGAAACCTTCCATGCCTCTTTCCAGAATCATTCCTCTTATATCACCGGCTTCATCTTTTGCCCACACAACTGCAACCTGGCTAAAAGGCGCATTGCTGATCCACATCTTGGCGCCATTTAAAATAACATGGTCGCCTGCATCTTTAATATTACTGAGCATATTACTTGGGTCGCTTCCGTGATTAGGCTCGGTTAATCCAAAACAACCCAGCCACTCGCCGCTGGCTAATTTTGGTAAATATTTATTGCGTTGCTCTTCGCTGCCATATTGATAAATTGGAAACATCACCAAACTACCCTGTACACTGGCAGTTGAACGAACACCACTATCACCACGTTCCAGTTCCTGCATCATTAATCCGTAGCTGATGTAGTCAAGTCCACCGCCGCCATATTGCTCGGGTACCGTAGGACCGAAGCAACCTAGTTCGCCCATTTGCTTTACAATTTGCTGCGGAAACTCGGCACGTTGTGCATAATCCTCAATAATTGGAGAAATTTCTTTTTTTACATAATTGCGAACACTTTCCCGGATGAGTTTATGTTCATCGGTCAGCAGTTCATCTACATTAAAATAATCGGGAGATTGAAAATTATCTGTTTTAGCAGCCATCGTATCGTTTATTAGTTAATCTGTTAATTGGTTTATCCGTTTAAACCGGTAAAAATCCGTGTTATCCGTATTCTATACCGCAAATATAAATACACTGCGGCAGAAGATAATTTTTTGTTTTTTGCAGAAAAAACACTCAAAATTCTTGGCCACAAAAAAAATATTTCTCCAGATGCAACATTGCAGAAAAAGCCATGTCTCTTAATTATAAAACACTGAACTTTTGGAATTAGCGGTATTGCCACAACCTGCCTACCGGCAGGCAGGCGACGATGAACTGATAGAACGCTGCCTGCGGGGTGATACACTGGGCTATAAGGAGTTATATGCCCGTTATTCAAAAGCCATGTATAATACCTGCCTGCGCATGTTAAATAATACCGCAGAAGCAGAAGATGTATTACAGGAAAGTTTTATCGAAGCTTTTAAGAATCTGCAGCGTTTTGAACAGCGCACAAGTTTTGGTGGCTGGTTAAAACAAATTTGTATTAACCGTTCCATTAACCAGCTTAATAAAAGAAAGATTGACTGGGTGGATATGGAGCATATGGCAGGTTATGAAACAGCGGATGAATTGCCTGTTGATGAAGTGGAAATAAACCTGAAGGTAGAAAATGTGAAGAAGGCGATGATGAAATTACCGGATGGATACAGAACAGTGCTGAACCTGTATTTGCTTGAAGGTTATGATCATGAGGAGATATCGGAAATATTGCTGGTAGCCGAATCGACTACCCGTACGCAGTACATGCGGGCTAAACAAAAATTATTGCAAATTTTAAAAGAAGGATCATGAGCAGTAAGTTGAAAAAATTTATCTGGGATAACCGCAGGGAATTTGATAATGAAGTTCCGTCTGATAAAGTGTGGGAAAATATTGAAGCGTCATTTGTACCAAAGCAGAAAAAGAAATCTGTCATAAAGCCATTTTATAAATGGAGTATGGCTGCCGCAGCGATGCTGATTATTGCAACGGGTGTTTATTTTATTGCTTTTAATAAACCTTCCGGAATAACCGGTACAGAAAATATAGTCAGTGAACCAGATATAAATAAACTGGCACCCGAATATGCTCCGCAGATGAACCAGTTTGTAAAAATGATTGATACAAAGCAGGAAGAATTGAAAGTTATTGCTAAAGAGCAGCCCGAACTGTATCAAAAGTTCACTAAAGCCATTAACCAATTGGATAGTTCATATAGTACTTTGAAAAACCAACTCAGCGCCTCACCCAACCGGGAGATGCTGCTGGAAGCCATGATCCAGAACCTGCAGCTGCAGCTCAGTGTACTGAATCAGCAATTAAACATCATTAATCAAATTAAAGAACAAAAAAAGTATAGTCATGAAAAAAC
>JBATAS010000030.1:0-4792 GCA_049661965.1 Ferruginibacter sp.
ATTAATTTAAATTTCTTAATACCCTCTGCTGCTGCGGAAAGCTTCCATAAATAAAGCTCCGAAAAATATAAAGTAGAATATCATGATCAGCAATATTAATGAGCCCAATATCAATCCGATGATTGAACAGGTTCTGCCGGCATTTAATGTGCTGTAACTTGATGTTGAATACAGTTCTGGCGTAGCCTGGTAAAGTTTACGGTCTTTATTAGCCAGTACCAAACCAATGATACCGCAGATAACACCAATAAGCCCGTAACATAATGCGCCTACTATAGAAATAATACCCAGTACAAGTGATGCGGTAGCATTGGGAAGATTAGCCGGTTGATTGCCCGGTGAAAGAATGTTTTGTTGATCGCTCATAGCTAAGTTTTTAGTTTTAAGAATTGGTAACTATTAGTTTGTAAATATAACTTACCATTATTAATCCTGCACAAAAAATATAGGTATATTTTAAGACTGCCGTTCCATATCTCATTTTCTTTGTTACATGCACTGCCAGGAATATAAACAGAAAGATAATGGGTATTAAAGCCGGGTACAATAAAAAACTGCCTGCAACATCGCCTTTAATCAGTAAAATAAAACTTCGTTGTATACCACAGCCCGGGCAATCAATATGCGTTACCGCCTTAAACATACAGGGCAATTGGTGCGTTTCCAGCCAGTTGATGATATTTAAAAAGTAGAAAGACATTAGTTATCAGTTGGCAATTAGCAGTTCGCAATTACGATTTCTTAATATGCTCTTGCAAACAAAACTCTTTGCACACTTGGTTTACCACTTAAAATACAAGTGCCTGCTTCTTGTTTATTGTTAAGCGGAATACAGCGTATGGTTGCCTTGGTTTTTTCTTTTATCTGCTCTTCGGTTTCGGCAGTGCCATCCCAATGTGCCGCAATAAAACCGCCTTTTTCATCCAGCAGCTTTACAAAATCATCCCAGTTATCGGCATTAGTTGTTTTTTCGGTACGGAAAGCAAGTGCATTGTTGTACATGTTCTGCTGAATATCTGCTAACAAGGTTTCTATATTTTTTGCCAGGCCTTCCATTGGCATACTGCTTTTTTCTTTGGTATCACGGCGTGCCACTTCCACTACTTTGTTTTCCATATCACGTAGTCCCATGGCAAGTCTTACGGGAACACCCTGTAATTCGTACTGGGCAAATTTCCAACCGGGGCGACTGTTATCGTTATTATCATATTTAACACGTATGCCCAATGCTTTTAACGAAGCAATGATCTCATCAGCTTTTGCATCAATGGTTGCTTTGCTTTCTTCGCCTTTATAAATAGGAACAATAACTACCTGGAATGGCGCAATCTTTGGCGGCAGTATCAAACCCTGATCATCGCTATGAGCCATGATCAATGCACCAATCAGTCTTGTTGATACACCCCATGAAGTTGCCCAAACATATTCCTGTTTGTTTTCTTTATTTAAAAACTGCACTTCAAATGCCTTCGCAAAATTCTGTCCCAGGAAATGTGAAGTACCTGCCTGCAAAGCCTTTCCATCCTGCATTAACGCCTCAATACAATAGGTATCTTCGGCACCGGCAAAACGTTCGCTGGCTGTTTTTACACCTTTAATAACCGGCACCGCCATATACTCTTCTACAAAATCGGCGTACACATTCAGCATGCGTATCGTTTCTTCAACCGCCTCTTCTTTTGTTGCATGTGCAGTATGCCCTTCCTGCCATAAAAATTCGGCAGTGCGTAAAAACAACCGGGTACGCATTTCCCAACGCACCACATTAGCCCATTGATTAATTAATAAAGGAAGATCACGATAAGATTGTATCCAGTCTTTGTATGTATTCCATATGATTGTTTCGGATGTTGGACGAACGATCAGTTCTTCTTCCAGTTTTGCATCGGGATCAACAACAATACCTTTTCCGTTTGGATCATTCATCAAACGGTAATGCGTTACCACCGCACATTCTTTGGCAAAGCCTTCCACATGGGCAGCTTCTTTACTCAAAAAACTTTTGGGTATGAACAACGGGAAGTAAGCATTTACATGCCCCGTTTCTTTAAACATTTTATCCAACTGGTCTCTCATGTTTTCCCAAAGGGCAAAACCATATGGTTTAATAACCATACAACCACGTACGGCAGAATAATCGGCCAGTCCGCCTTTAATGACCAGATCGTTGTACCACTGCGAATAATCTTCGGCTCTTGATGTTAATTCTTTACTCATTTATTTTTTATATTTTTTATAATTCTGCTTTGTTCTTTTAGCATGGCATTAACAAGAGACTGTTTAACTTTATTGTCTGTTGATAAAGGCTTTGCAGTTACACAAACTACTATGAAACTGCACAAAAGTAGTAACTTCAATTTTAAATGCTTTAAACAAATCGCCATGCAATCAAAAACTTTACTTCTTGCTATATCTGTGGCTGCTTTCAGCAGTTGCAGCACCGCCTATAAAAGTGGCCAGACACCCGATGATGTGTATTATTCTCCGGCCAGGGTAATTGAAAATGATAACCGCAGTGAAGAGCGTAACCAGATAAGATATCAACCCGCCACCGATTATGAAATAACCATGGGCATCCGTGACAGGCGCTGGCGTGATTTCAGGGAAGATTACAGTTACGATTACAGTCCCTACAATTATGCAACCTGTAAAACTTATAATTACGGATACTATTACAACCCGTATTATTATCCATGGGCAATTTATACAAGTCAGCCAATATACAGGGCTCCGGTAAATACAACGCCACGTATGGTAAACCTGAATGCTTACAACGGTTATAATACCAGGGTGGCAGCTGGCAAAACAACCGGTACAGTAACCTGGTCAAATCCATTAACACAATATAATAACAGTAACCGTAGCAGTACAAGAACCGAAGGAAGAACAATCATCTTGCCCAGAAATAACAATTCATCTTCCTCAAATAATAATTCAAGAACGTACACACCTTCATCAAACAGCAGCAGCGGAAGTTCATCTTCGGGCAGCAGCAGTTCGGGCTCTTCTGTAAGCAGGCCGGGAAGAGGCGGGTAAACTGTAATAACATTAATCTTCTGCAAAGAAGAAGAAATGCAAAGAACAATTGTATGATAAAAGCTATTACATGAAAATATATTTACTCTTTTCTTTTTTATTCATCAGCTCCGTTATTTACGCCCAGGTTCCCGAAGATGCGATACGGTATTCTTTTTATCCGCATAACGGAACAGCCCGCAATATGGCCATTGGCGGCGTAATGGGTTCGCTGGGTGGCGATGTTACTGCAACCTTTGTAAACCCCGCCGGTCTTAGTTTTTATAAGACCAACGAATTTGTAATAACCCCCGCCTTTAATTTAAATAACAACAAAGCCAGCTTCAGAGATACTGATTCAAAAAATAATAAAAACGGTTTTGGCTTTGGTACTACCGGCTGGGTTTTTGGCGGCGTTAACAGGTACAACACTAAAAACAGCAGCGCCTTAAGTATTGCCATAACACAAACAGCTAATTTTAATAACGAAACCAGGTACAGTGGTTTAAACAATTTCAGTTCCTTCAGCGAA
Source organism: Ferruginibacter sp. (assembly GCA_049661965.1). Lineage (GTDB taxonomy): Bacteria > Bacteroidota > Bacteroidia > Chitinophagales > Chitinophagaceae > Ferruginibacter. The sequence continues at coordinate 3,548 of JBATAS010000030.1, forward strand.
CAGTTTGCCGAGGAATTTGCTAAAAGCGGTTTATCCATCAACCAGGTATTAGATAATAATTCGTCACTCCCCTACACATCTGCACCGGCTTTGTACACTTACCTGATTGATACGGTTACCGTAGGCGGCATTGTACAGGTAAAGGGTGCTCCCGAATATATTTTAGATGCAGGCGGAGCCCTGCGGCAGGAAATGCTAAAGACAACCAAGGGCGCTATCTCGGAACTGGCTGTTGGCTTTGCCCATAACAGCAACGACAAATGGTATATTGGTGCAACGATTGGTATACCGCTGGTGAATTATGAAAGCAATACCATTTTTAAAGAATCTGATACTTCATCCAACACATCCAATCATTTTAAACAGTTTGAATACACGGATAATTTTAAAACCAAAGGCACGGGTTTTAATGCCAAGCTCGGTATCATTTACCGGCCACAGGATCATATACGCCTGGGGCTGGCCATACATACACCTACCTGGATGTTTTTAAAAGATACCCGTACAACCAACTTAGTAACCGAAGTAGAAAACCCGGTTGAAACTTTCAATGTGAGTTCGCAGGCCTTTACCAATAACCAGCCCGGCGAGGCAAGGTATATTCAAAGCACGCCTTTTAAAGCCATCATCAGTGCATCGTATGTGTTCAGGGAAATTGAAGATGTTACCCGGCAAAAAGGATTTATAAGTGCCGATATTGAATATGTGCATCATAAAGGCAGCCGGTTCAGCAGCGACAATGAAGAAGTTACGCCGGATGAAAAGAATTATTACAACGCCCTGAATAAAGTTGTTAAAACAGATTACAAAGGCAATTTTAATTTTCGTGTTGGTGGCGAACTGAAGTTTAAAATTATTATGGCAAGACTTGGATTTGCTTACTATGGCAATCCCTATAAAGATGCCGAATACAAAGCCAACCGCCTGTTATTAAGCGGCGGGCTGGGTTACCGCAACAAAGGTTTTTTTATTGACCTTACTTATGTACATGCCATGAGCAAAGATGTTAGTTTCCCCTACCGGCTCGAAGACCGGGAAAATACTTATGCCAGTTTAAAACAACAAAGAGGAAATGTAGTTGCCACTGTTGGCTTAAAATTTTAACCATCGCCAATTGCTTATTTATGCCCTGAGGTTTTCTTCGGGGCATTTTTTATTTGCTACTGTTGATATTGTATTGGTTTTACTTTAAAAGCAATTATTTTTATGTGGAAAGCGGCGTATATTTATGTGTTGTATGTAATT
>JBATAS010000031.1:0-1878 GCA_049661965.1 Ferruginibacter sp.
ATGTATAACTGGTATCTGTTGGGTTAGATTTTACCACCAAACCAATAACCGCATTCTCAATGGGCTTGATAGTTGCGGAGTCAATCAGGGTACCCTTTACCTGTGCGTTGGCACTTATTACAAAAAAAATCACAAGGGATGTGATTAAAGCTTTTCTCATAAAGTTGCGTTGATATACGAATATGTTCGTGTAAAAATAGGTTTAGTAATTTATAAGTAAACATTTAATTTGATGAGTGGCCGGTAATTTGAGAAATTATTAACAAAATCAGAAATGATAAACCAGCGAAACAGCCCCCAGACCTGCATTCAATTCAACCTTATCAGTCAATCCCTTCAACTGTTTACCATGGTTTTTATGAATGGCATAAATGATGGCATCATAAATCAACAAAAAGCCACCCTGCAGCATTATAGAATTACCGTATCCTTTAAATTGTTCAGGATTTTTCTGGTTATCGCTGGTTTTATTCATCAGTAAACCGGCTCCTACATAAACCACATCCAGCCCGGCATTAATGAGGTAGGTCTTTTCAATGCGGTTCTGGTGTTTCAACACATCGGCCAAAACCGGGTTATTTATTTTTTCTTTTGATGCAGCCCAATAGCCCAGACCGGCAATGGCCAGGTTAATACCACCCCACATTACATTCATCTGGTGAAAATACCTGACCTCTTTATTACGGGTATCAGTTGCAATAGCGCTGCCCACTATATTAGCCGCCGACCAACCGGCAAGCGCAATCATTGATTTTTTCTGAATGGATATGCGTTCTTTTTCAAATTTAAGCAGGTCGGTGTTTTGCGAAAATGCAATAACAGAACCCGATAACAGGCAAAAAAGCAGGCTGATCTTTTTCATATATTCTTTTTTACAAAATACGTAACAAATTTTGGGGTGGTTTGTTTTAAATGTTCTTTTTTGGCGGTAAAACAAACCCCAAACAATGCTTACCTTTGTTTCCCTCCGTTGAAACGGGGCAAATACTGTCAATATGGCTTTAAATATTTTTCAGCATCAAATTTGACAATATGATAATCTTTATACTAATTAGTTAACAGCATATCCAACAATACAGCATTTTATGATCGGAGCTATTTCAAAACTTTTTGGCGGCAATAAGAGCGAAAAGGACGTAAAAAAAATCAGACCTGTGGTTGAACAGATCAACCAGTTCTTCAATCAATACTCGTCTTTAACCAATGACGAATTGCGAAACAAAACAGCCGAATTTAAAGAGCGCATTGCTGCACATCTCAGCACCATCAATTCATCCATAGAAGAAAAAAAGAAAGCCGCAGAAGAACTGCCCATTGCCGATATCAATGGCCGTGATGTTTATTATAAAGAGATTGACGAATTAAAAACAGAAAAAGATAAGCAACTGGAAGTAGTGCTGAAGGAAATTTTACCCGAAGCATTTGCGGTGGTAAAAGAAACCAGTCGCCGCTTTAAGGAAAATGAAACGCTTGAAAGTACAGCCACTGAATTAGACAAAGAACTGGCTACCAGAAAAAATAATATAACCATTGAAGGCGATAAAGCTATTTACAATAACAGCTGGACTGCCGGCGGTGCAACCGTTACCTGGAACATGGTACATTATGATGTACAGTTAATTGGTGGTATGGTTTTGCATGAAGGAAAGATTGCCGAAATGGCAACGGGTGAGGGTAAAACACTTGTGAGTACATTGCCTGCATACTTAAATGCATTATCCGGCGAAGGTGTACACATTGTTACCGTGAACGATTACCTGGCCAAACGGGATGGTGAGTGGAATGGCCCCATCTTTGAATTTTTAGGATTGCGTGTTGATTGTATTGACAAGCATGAGCCAAACAGCGATGCCCGCCGTACCGCTTACAATGCCGATA
>JBATAS010000032.1:0-2162 GCA_049661965.1 Ferruginibacter sp.
TAAACCAATCCACAAAGCCAGGCTGCACACCTGCGCCAGTGATGGAGGAACACATTGTAGAAATGAGAATTAATATCTACATTTAGGTTACTTTAAAACACTATTATGAAGGGTTTCATTCCGGTTATTAGCCTGTTGTTTACACTTACCTTGGTTTCCTGCAAAAAATCCACTCCCAAAAGTGTTGGTGTAAGCATTCCGGTTTCGTCCTCTAAATCTATAACGTCTTTTATTTTTAAAGCGGCAGATAACCCTGCCCTCAGTTCCGATGCTGTTGGTACAATTACTAATGACAGTATACTGATCTCAATACCATACGATATAAGCGTTTCAAATCTTAAACCAACGATTGTTCATACCGGTGCATCAATCAGCCCCGGTTCAGGTACAGTCCATGATTTTTCGGTGATTGTAGGTTATAAAGTAACGGCAGCTGATAACTCCTCTAACATTTATAAAGTAATTATAAAATCGAGTATTGGCGGTACGGTTTATGTTGGCAGTAACGATGGGAAATTATATGCCCTTGACTCAGATAACGGTTCCTTAAAATGGGCTTTTACCACAGGCGGTGCAATAAATACGGCCAGCCCTACTTATTATAACGGAACTGTTTTTATCTGCAGTGCGGATAAATACCTTTATGCAGTAGATGCGGTAACCGGTGTTTTAAAATGGAAATTTCTTACAGCAGGCAATGTAAGCGATGCCACCCCTGCATTGTATAATGGCAATTTATATTTTGCTGTTTCACCTGGCGGCGGTGGTGGAATGTACTCTATAAATGCACAAACTGGTGCTGTAAACTGGCAACGAAGTTTCTCTTATCCTGCTTCTAATCTTACCATATATAATGACAGAGCTTATGTTGGTATCTTCTATGGGTTTTCCTGTTATCATATAGCCACCGGTGCAGGAGCACAGTCTTTTTATAACTGGATATGTGGATCGGGGAATCCTTTGGTTTTGAATGGCGTTGCATTTTTAGGTACAGAAGGAAGCGTAACCCGTGCAAACAATGCAATAACAGCAGCAATAATATGGAATTATTCGGGTGGCTTTAATGATAACTGCCTGTATAGCGGCCCAACAGTTAAAAATGGATTTATTTATAACGGTGGCGCTATAACCGGAAAATTTTACGCTATGGACAGCGCCACAGGAGTAACACGGTGGACTTACCCGAGCAGCGGCCTCTTTTCATCTCCGGTAGTTGCCAATAATATTGTATATGCAGGTAATTCTGATTCTTATTTTTATGCATTTGATGCAACCCTGGGTACACTTAAGTGGCGCTTTGGTGATCCCGGCACCAGGAGTGTGGGAGCAAATAATGGTACAGTAGCAGGCAAGGCGGTTTACTTTGGAAGTTATAATAAAAATGTTTATTGCCTCAATGCTATTTCCGGAGCGATCAACTGGAAATTTGCCACTGGAGGTACTGTATATAGCGGGCCTTGTATTGTAGCTTACAACCAGGTTGTTTATCATCCGGGGCTATCGGGAGAACAACAATAAAGTTTCCGTTCTAATTGGCGCAGATATGCAGGGCGGTTAAGTGCGTTAGGTTATATGTACCCACCAATACTGTTACAATATAAACCAGCCAAGTCTTACACTTTACAAACTTTTACATAGGCACAGATCTGCCTTACGGTAGGCAGGTACACCAACACACTCTTTTTCTCAGTAGCGTCTCTCATCGGGTTTGCGGCATAGCCGGAGACGGTGCTGAGAAAAGGGGATTTAATATACCAGCATTATCATCCCCACAATCGATAATTTTGTTTTTTAAAATGAAACCAACAAGATGAAAAGAATTTTCACCATTTTATTTTTACTGTCTGCAATTAATGCTGCCGCACAAGGCGATACCATAAAAGCAAAGAAGGCAAAATCAATGATCAATAAAGCGGTAATTGTAAAAGCGATGGTTGCCGGATCAAGACTAATTGATAAAGATGGTAAAAGAACACTGATACTCAGTTTGGATAAGCCTTATCCAAAAACGCCATTACAGGTTATTTTTTTTAATAAAGCCTACACAGATTTAAACCCGCAATATTTATTAGACGGTAAAAATATTATTGTAAAAGGAACAGTTACTGTTTATAAAGATAAACCCCAGATAATTGTAACTGATGTTGAGAATTTTACAGTTT
>JBATAS010000033.1:0-7854 GCA_049661965.1 Ferruginibacter sp.
ATCTTATAATGTGCTTTAATATCAGCCAGGAATTTTCTTCCTTTTTGAAAAGGCCATGGTTTAATTCCCTGTTTGCTGTTATACGCACATATACGGTATAAGGCTTTCCAGTGTTTCAGAATTTCGTTATAAGCGCCGGTCAGGCTGTAACCCGTATCATAAAAATGATTAGGCTCGGCACCGCAACCATTAAACTCCAGGATGGAAAAATTTTTACCCTGTTTCAGATCCTCAACATTACTGCACATAATATCGTAGCGGCCATAAAAAAAATCATCTACATCATGGCTTATGTCATCAAACATGCTTACCAGGTTGTCATCAATATGTTCTTTCAGGTCAATAAAATGTGCTCCCCGGTTATGGTTGTCCGCATAGCTAAGCATATACTTTTCGCCAGCCTGAATAATTTCATGCCATCTCTCTTTATGCTTGCTGTACATTTCGCCTTCTCTTTTATTTCCTTTAGGATGCTGTTTAACCAATGTTTCTAATGTATCTTTTCCATTGCCAATTACCTGCAACGGAATTTTATGCAGAAAGCCGGTTACTCTTCCCTTATCTTCCTTTGGATGACGGATATAAAACACACTTACCTCCATCGGGTAATTCACCAGTTCCTGTACAATATACTCAACCGGAATTTTACTGTGGTAATTTTTCAGTTCATCTTCTGTGTCAATTTTACGAAACAATATTCCCTGGCAACCAACTTCGGGCTTTACAATAAAAGGATATTGAATACCACTTTTCTGCAGATCAGTTTTTATGATATCAAAATCCTGTTCAGGTAAAACATTAAATGTAGCCGGGTAAAAACCGGCAGGCAGCAGATCATACATTTCTTTTTTGGGCTCACCATCCATACCGCCAAAAGTTATCTTTGGGTTGCTGGGCGTAAAAAACCAGATAGAACCTGATTTAAGCATATACCAGCCCCATACAGGCGTTATTGGTGCATACAGCAGCTTAAACGGCCAGGCTTCCCAGTTTGTAATTCGGTTAAAGATTTTTTTCACTTGTTCTTGATTGATGCGAAGATATTTAAAATGTGCCTGATGACATTAGTTTAACAATGGTTATGATCAGGCCTTACCTTATAAGTTTTCTTTTAGATGCCAATAACTTATTTTTGTGTATAAGAATTAAAGCATCTTTAGTTTATCTTACCAAAATAAAAATAACACTATGCATGTTCCAACAATGGCCGAAATGATGGCGAAGGGTGAAAGTCCCGAAGTTTTATTTTGGGTAGGTTGTGCCGGAAGTTTCGACCAGCGGGCACAAAAGATAACCAAAGCATTTGTTACCATTCTGGATAAAGTTGGCATCAACTATGCGATACTGGGTAAAGAAGAAATGTGTACCGGCGATCCGGCCAGGCGTTCTGGAAATGAATTTATGTTTCAGATGATGGCTTACCAGAACATTCAGATATTGAATGGTTACGGTATCAAAAAAATTGTAACAGCTTGTCCACATTGTTTTAATACGTTGAAAAATGAATATCCCGAATTGGGCGGAACTTATGAAGTCATTCATCATGCCACATTTTTACAGCAGTTGATTGATGAAGGCAGAATAAAAATGACTGAAGGCGGAACATTTAAAGGCAAAAAAATAACTTACCACGACAGTTGTTACCTGGGCAGGGCTAACGATATTTATGAAGCTCCCCGGAAAGTACTGGAAGCACTGGATGTTTCGTTGGTTGAAATGAAACGCTGCCGGAGCAATGGCTTATGTTGTGGCGCAGGTGGTGCACAAATGTTTAAAGAAGAAGAAAAAGGTGATACCAGAATAAATATAGAAAGAACCAATGAAGCGCTGGAAACCGGTGCCAACATTATTGCCGCAGCCTGCCCGTTTTGTAATACCATGATGACGGATGGCGTAAAGAACAGTAATAAAGAAGATGATGTGCAGGTGATGGATATTGCGGAGTTGGTAGCAAGTGCATTGGGAGAATAAGTGCATTGTTTAATTAAATTAAAAGTTATGAACCTCGATTATAAAGAACATGTCCCCGAAAATTTTAACGACAGTTCCCGTGTATGGATATACCAAAGCAGCCGTTTGTTTTTAATCAGCGAAGCATTGGAGATGGAAGACATGCTGAATAATTTTGCTGCCAACTGGAAAAGCCATGGCGCCACTGTAAAGGGATTTGCCAATTTATTTTTTGGACAGTTTATTGTTTTAATGGCTGATGAAACAGCAACAGGTGTCAGCGGTTGCAGCACCGACAGCTCAGTTCATCTGATAAAATCAATTGAAGAAAAATATAAGGTACAGATGTTCGATAGACAAACGCTGGCTTTTGTGGTAAAAGATAAAATACAATTACTACCGCTTAACCAGCTCGATTATGCTGTTGAAAACAATTTCATCAATGCAGATACTTTGTATTTCAACAATACTGTTTTAACCAAAAAAGAACTGCTTGAAAAATGGCTTATCCCTGTACAGGAAAGCTGGCTGGCCAAACGATTAAATTTTTCTGAAAAAGCGGGATAATCAATTACACTTTATTTTTTTGCGTAGTCTTTATCAACCCGGGCTTAACTGGTTTCTTTACACTCTTCTTAAACAGGTAGCTAAGCACAATGCGGTAATTACGGGTATTGGTTGTGCTGTAACTTTCTAAACTGAAATTAGGACCGTAAGTAAAATTGCGGTTCTGCTGTTGCCGCAAGGGATCTATAATATTCACCGTAACAATAAATCTTTTTGCAAAGAATTTTTGCTGAACGCCGATATTCATTCTCAACGTATTTCTTACCGTACCCTGCGGATTGGCAAAACGGTTAAAAGTAAAACTGGCATTCGCATTCATCAGGCTGGTAAACTGGTAGCTTCCGTTTAAGGTTGAATAAAATGATCCGCCGTTTCTGAATTTCCTCACCTCCCTGTCGTGGCTGCTGTACACATTGTATGTGTAACCAAAACTTAAATTGGCCTTTGCTTTTTTATTTAAAGTATATCCGCCCCAGGCACTGGCTTCATATTCCTTTCGGCCGCTTATATTTTGCCAGGTGGCAAAAGTTGTTCCGTCGGTATTCAATGTTCTTATAAAACTGTAAATATCCTGCAACGAATTATAACCAACCGACCCGTTCAAATAGTACATCTTATTCCATTTACCAACTATCAGATCAAAGTTATCGGCATAATAAGGCTGCAGATAAGGATTTCCCGAACGGGTGTTGTAAGGATCAGCATAATCAATGGCAGGATTCAGTTCATTCAATCTGGGCCTTTGTATGGTTCTTTTATAACTGGCTGTAATGCTCACTTCATTTTTCCATTTTTTCATCACTGTAAAAGAAGGCAAAGCCGACCAGTAATTATTTGCGTACCGGTTGCTGTTATTTTGTATATCGAAATGGGTTTGGGTATTTTCAGCTTGCAAGCCGGCATTAATGTAAAAATCTTTTACAATATCGTAACGTATCGCCGCTCTCAATCCAAAAACATCCTGGCTAAAAACAAAATCGTTGCTCAGCATTTCGTTCTTAACAAAAACCTGTTCAGGCTTTTTCAGAAATACCGTGTTCAAAACATAGTGATTATTATACCAACTGGCATTGGCTCCTGTATTCAGCGAAAACTTATTACCCTTTAAAGGCTTATCATAATTAACCCTTAAACTGACATTACTGTTATTACTTAAAGTATTTTGCTGCTGGCTTGAATCAACACCAGTAAATGTATTATCAGGGTTTAGGAATTTCTGATAAAAGTCTTTTGTATTATCGCTTTCATTAAAATTAATACCCGAAATAAATTTCAACACTTCACGGGGATCTTTACCTTTAAAAGTATAAGTAATATTAAATGCAGGACTGTAACTTTCGTTGTTGGTACCTGTGATGCGGTTGCTTAGTTTATACAACTGCATATTACTCCAGGCATTACGGTATTCTGTCTCGTTTTCGTTTTTCGAATTATTACTATTGAACTGTGCTGTAAAATTCAGGCTGTGTTGCTTATTCAGGTCATAGGCCAGGTTAAGCCTGGTATTGGGGCGGCGTGTATTACTGTTGCTTTGGCCAACTGTTTTAAAAAAATTAACCGAATCGGTATAAATATTCTGCCTGTTGCTGTAACTGTTTCCTTCATACTCATTGTACCCAAATCCTGTTGAAAAATTAAGCGAAAATTTATTTTTGCGATAGTTTAAATTACCGCTTATTCCTGCTTCGCCACGGGTACCATAATTTATATTAAGCCGGGCATTAAAGCCAACCTTGCCTTTTTTGGTAACAATATTAATAACTCCGCCCCGCTCATTGGCATATTGCGGCGGAGGCGTGGTCATCACTTCAATTTTTTCAATCATGCTGCCGGGCATACTTTCCAGCAGATCCTGCAATTGCTTTACATCCAGTTCTACCGGCTTATCATCAATCAATATCTTTACTTCTTTACCCCTGAGCAAAATGTTACCATCATTATCTACATTAACAAGTGGCGTTTGTTTTAGTAATTCGGTAGTGGTTGCTCCCGAACTCAATGCCGATTCGCCTGTATTAAAAATTAATTTTCCGTCCTTGTTTTCTATAAGAGGTTTTTCAGCATAAACGGTTAGTTCCTGTAACAACGAAGAATTTTTTGTAAGCCTGATATCATTCAGGTCAAAATCAAATCTTTCTTCCCGGATATGAATACTGTCGATGATCCTGTTTGTATAACCTGCTGCTGTAACCCGGAAGCTGTAATAACCCAATGGCAGATTGTCAAAATGGAATTCTCCTTGCTGCAAACTCGATTGCTCCTTTTGAAATGAAGAGTCTGAAATAAGTACAAGTTTTACATTTGCACCCGAAACAGCTTTACTGTTGTCTGCATCTAAAACATTACCGATAATAATGCCGGGGCCGTTAACTGCAGTTTGTGCAGAAACTACAGAAGAAATGACGAGTAGCAGAAAAAAGACAAAATATTTCAACAAACTGTACGTTTAAAGATTGCCAAAATTAATCTTTCGGGGCCATCAATTTATTATTTTATTTGAATGGATAATAGCTTGTTTAAATGGAGTTTATCAGGCTGTATTGCCACTGGCATAAATAAATGATTGCCGATTATGCCAGTATTATTAATTTTATCGTTTTAAGCAAATTAAAATTTATGAAGAAACATTTGTCTTGCATTATTATTACTGCTTTTGTTTTGCTTTCGGCAACAATTACTGCCCAAACAACAAAGTTTATCGACCCCGCTAATATGGACCTATCGGTAAAACCTGGTGATAATTTTTACCTGTATGCCAACGGCACCTGGATAAAGAATACGCCGGTTCCGGATTCGAAAACCCGCTGGGGCAGCTTTGATGGATTGGCCGAAGAAAGTTCGCAGGCATTAAAAGGCTTACTGGAAGATGCGGCTAAAAACCCCGGCAGCAATAATTTAATGAAACGTGTTGGTGATTATTATGCCAGCGCTATGGACAGTGCAGCTATTGAAAGACTGGGCTACCAACCCATTAAACCATACCTGGATGCGATAACAGCCCTGCCATCTAAGGCGCAGGTATTAACCCATATGAATTATCTGCGTTCACAATCCATCAGTGCTCCATTATACCGCATTGGCGTTGGCCAGGATGCAAAAGATGTTACAAAATATATCATCAATATAGGCCAGGGAGGCACTACTTTACCCGACCGTGACTATTATTTAAAAACAGATGCCCGGAGTACAAAGATCCGTGCTGATTATACTAAATACATTACTAAACTGTTTACTCTTTGCGGCATTCCTGAGTTTAAAGGAATGATGAATGCAGTAACCATCATACAACTGGAAACCGCATTGGCCGGCGCCCAGATGAGCCGTGTTGAAATGCGTAATCCTACCAAATTATACAATAAATTTTCTGTTGCCGACCTCAGCAAAAAAACGCCAAACCTTAACTGGGAAGGTATTTTGCCACAGCTTGGCTATAAAATAAAACAAGACAGCCTGGTAGTAAGTAACCCAAATTTCATGGTGTTTATAGACTCATTACTATCTGTTGTTCCTTTGGACGACTGGAAAGTTTACCTGCAATGGAATGTAATGAAAGATGCAGCACCATACCTGAGCAGTGATTTTGTTGATGCTAATTTTGCCTTTAACCAATCACTTAGTGGCCAAAAAGTACAAACCCCACGCTGGCAGCGTATGAGTGGTTTAATTGACCGCCAGTTAGGCGATTTACTGGGACAATTATATGTAGACAAATATTTTAACCAGGCTGCTAAAACAAGAATGCTTGAACTGGTTAATAATTTACAGGAAACTTTCGATAGCCGTATTAAGAAATTAGATTGGATGAGTGCTGAAACCAAGCAAAGAGCTTTGGCAAAACTACATGCCTTTGTTAAAAAGATCGGGTTTCCTGATAAATGGAAAGACTATGAAGGCCTTGAAATAAAAGCTGATGATTTCCTGGGTAATCTGCGCCGCTGCAACCAATGGTTTTATGAGGAGAATATAAGCAAACTGGGCAAGCCCATTGATAAAACAGAATGGGGCATGACGGCACCTACTGTAAATGCATATTACAGTCCTTCAAAAAATGAAATTGTTTTTCCTGCAGGTATATTGCGTTTCCCTTTCTTTGACTTTAATGCTGATGATGCCATTAATTATGGCGGTATTGGTGCAGTTATAGGCCACGAAATGACCCATGGCTTTGATGACCAGGGACGTCAGTTTGATGCTGATGGGAATCTACATGACTGGTGGACCAAAGCTGATGCTGATGAATTTAAAAAGCGTGCTGATGAAGTGGTACAACAGTACAATGGTTATGTGATACTTGATACGCTTCATGTAAACGGCAAACTTACATTAGGCGAAAACCTGGCCGATCTTGGTGGCCTGAGTATTGCCTACGAAGCTTTTAAAAACACCAAACAAGGTAAAAGCAATAAAAAAATTGATGGCTTTACACCCGACCAACGCTTCTTCCTTAACTGGAGCCAGGTATGGCGCAATAATATTTTACCCGAAGCTGCGGCACAACGCATACTTACCGACAGCCACTCGCCGGGCATGTACCGTAGTAATGGCCCGCTTACCAATATGGATGCTTTTTACAAAGCGTTTAACCTGAAGCCAGGAGATGCCATGTATAAATCGCCTGAGATGAGGACGAGGATATGGTAAACTGAAATAATTTATTGATTAACCTGGATGCTTAAATCATCCAGGTTTTTTATTACAGCAATATTTTTTAACTTCATACAGCAATGAAAAATAACAACAAACTTTTTCTATACTCTTTATCACTTACCCAAAAGCATTTTGAAAAACTGGAGCAACTGGCGGACAAAAAAGCCACTGATATTCATTTGGCCTGTATAGAGAATGCTGCAGATATTATTGATGGCTCTGAACATTGGATACCCGGTATCAGGCAATTGCTTATTGAACGTGGTTATCAGGCCGAGCCCATTGATTTGCGAAACTGGTTTAATAAAAAAGAAGCTTTACAGGAAAAACTTAAAAGCAAAGATATTATCTGGGTTGGTGGCGGGCATACCTATTACCTGCGCTGGATACTAAAACAAAGCGGTGCCGATGATATTATAAAAGAATTGGTTGATGCCGGTAAAATATATGCAGGCTGGAGTGCTGGTGCAATTATGGCGGGACCAACTACCAGATTTTTTGATCTAATGGGAGATAACCCTGCGGATGCAGCAAAGCTGATTGAAGACGGCATAGGCTTAACAAACCATGTAATTGTACCACATATGGATAACGCCGACTTTGCCACCGGGGCCGTTTTAGCTAATACCGAATTGTTGAAAGCAGGTTTTAAAACTGTTCCTTTAAATGACGACCAGGCCTGCGTTATAG
>JBATAS010000034.1:0-5322 GCA_049661965.1 Ferruginibacter sp.
GTCCCGACCGGATTCGAACCGGTGTAGAAGCTTTTGCAGAGCTTTGCCTAACCACTCGGCTACAGGACCGTTTATAAATTAAAAATGAAGATAAATCTTCATTTCGTTTTTTAACAGTGCAAAAATAGGGTAATTTGTAAGAATATTGCACATTGCAATTTCAAAATCAAAAATTATGAGCAGGATTGCTGAATCGGAATTGATCATTAATAACCGTGGCGCCGTTTATCACCTGGACTGTAGGCCCGAAGAACTTGCCACAACCATCATTACGGTTGGTGATCCCGACAGGGTTGGTGAAGTGAGTAAGCATTTTGATAAAATAGAATATCAAAATAAACACCGGGAGTTTGTTACACATACCGGATATGTTGGCAAAAAAAGAATCAGTTGCGTAAGCACAGGCATTGGTCCCGATAATATTGATATTGTTTTAAACGAACTGGATGCATTGGTAAATATTGATTTTGAAACCAGGCTGATAAAAGAAAAACTCACCTGTTTGAATATTATCCGCTTTGGGACATCGGGCTCGCTGCAAAAAGATATTCCTGTTGACAGTTTTGTAGCCAGCACTCACGGGCTTGGTCTGGATAACCTGATGCATTTTTACCGCACAGAAAATAATGAAGAAGAAAAGCAGTTGATACACGCCTTCAGTACACATACACAATTAAGCACAGGAAAAATTTCACCATATATAAATATTGCCAGTGCAGCATTGATAAAAAACTTTACTCAGAATTATCACCAGGGCATTACCGTAACCTGTCCCGGCTTTTATGGTCCGCAGGGCCGCATACTCCGGCTGGGCCTTGGCTATCCCCAATTAATAGATAATCTTACAAATTTTCAGTTTGGCAATTACCGAATAACTAATTTTGAGATGGAAACATCGGCTATTTATGGTTTAGGTAAAACATTGGGGCACCATTGCCTGAGCCTGAGTGCCATAGTTGCCAACCGCATCAGCAAGGAGTTTTCGAAAGACGGCGGATTGGCAGTTGAAAATTTAATTAAACAATCATTACAGGTAATATCAGAATCAAGTATCTAACATGCAAATAGATTTTTTTAAATACCAGGGAACAGGAAACGATTTTGTGATACTGGAAAACAGGGACAACAAATACAACGATATTTCGAAGGAACAGGTAAAGCAAATATGCCACCGCAGGTTTGGTATTGGCGCCGATGGCCTGATGCTGTTGAGCAATCATGATAAGCTGGATTTTGAAATGGTATATTTTAATGCGGATGGCAATGAAAGCAGCATGTGCGGCAATGGCGGCCGATGCCTGGTGAAATTTGCAAAACACCAGGGCATGTACAAAGTTACTTACCGCTTTATGGCTATTGATGGCGCACATGAAGCCGATATAGATATGCATGATATTGTGCGGCTGAAGATGCAGGATGTAGATAAGGTAGAATACCATTCGGGCCATGCGATACTTAACACAGGATCGCCACACTTTGTAAGGTTTTCACGTAATGTTGAAGCTGTTGATGTGGTGGAGACGGGCCGTGAAATACGCCACAGCAAACAGTTTGATAAAGAAGGCATTAATGTAAATTTTGCTGAATCAACCGATGAAGATGGCATTTATGTACGTACTTACGAACGTGGCGTGGAAGATGAAACCTTAAGCTGTGGTACAGGGGTAACAGCATCTGCACTTTTGTTTGCCCACAATGCAAAAGGTTTTAACCGCGTTAAAGTAAAAACACCGGGTGGTAATTTAAGTGTGGAGTATAATAAAATTGATGATGAACATTTTGAAAACATCTGGCTTTGCGGCCCCGCCGAGTTTGTTTACAAAGGAACAATTGAAGTATGACCAAAACCGAAATTATAACTGCTGCAGAAAATGCCTTTAAACTTTTTTCGGAGTATTGCATAAACATTCCGGAATCTGAATTTTTCAAACGCCACGAAAACAAATGGTCGGTTGCGGAAAATATACAGCACCTGATTATTTCAACCAACACCACAATCCTTGCATATGTCCTTCCAAAATTCATTGTAAGATGGCTTGCCGGAAAACCAAACAGAAATTCCAGAAGCTTTGAAGAACTTAAAGAAAAATACTATAAAAAATTAAGTGAAGGCGGGCGGGCAAGCAGCAGGTTTGTTCCCAAGCCGATAGAAATTAATTATGGCAAACAAAAACTGATTGATAACTGGAACAAAGCAACAACTAAGTTCATAAACAAATTATCGGTGAACAGAACTGAACAGGATCTGGACAATTACCTCGTAAAACACCCCCTGCTTGGCCGCATAACTTTAAGGGAGCTTGGTTATTTCACTATCTTTCATACAGAGCATCATTTAAACAGCATACAAAAATCCGCTGCCACCCTATGATCCAGTACTTTAAAAATATAGAGCAGAAAACCATTGCCATTGACAAAGCCGAAAATGCAGTTTGGGTAAATGTGCAACCGCCGCTTAAGCAGGAAGAATTTACCGAGTTGAGTGAAACCATGGATATCCCGATTGATTTCCTTAAAGATTCACTGGATATTGATGAACGTAGCCGTTACGAAATTGAAGATGATGTAAGGCTGATTGTTATTAAAACACCAACTGAGAATAATTCATTCAACCTGAGTGATGCATTTTATATTACCATACCCATTTGTATAATCCTCACCCATAACCAGATTGTTACGGTAAATTCATTTGAGAACGAAGCCATCAAAAAATTCCTGAACACATTTCAGCACCGCAACCCCGACAGGATAAATATGATGGTGCTGAAAATATTTGAAAAGATCACTTCTAATTTTCAGGATTACCTGAAAGAGATAAACACAAGGCGTAACAGCCTGGAACAAAAACTATACGACAGCAACCGTAACGAAGAATTGTTACAATTGATGCGGATACAAAAAAGTTTTGTTTACTTTCTTACTGCATTACGCAGCAACGAACTGCTGATGATGAAGATAAGCCGCACCAATCTTTTAAAGCTTAATGAAGAAGAAAGGGATCTGCTGGAAGACCTTATAGTAGAAACATCGCAGGCACTGGAGATGGCGACAACTTACACAACCATCCTGAACAGCACGCTGGATGCCTTTGCCAGCATCATCAGCAATAACCAGAACGATGTGTTGAAAAGACTTACCACACTCACTATCTTTTTAAGTGTGCCTGTTTTAATTGACAGTATCTATGGCATGAATGTACCGATCCCTTACAAAGACAGCCATATGGCTTTTTGGCTGCCGGTAATTCTTTCCATCATCATACTGGTATTTGTAGTGCGTAATTATGCAAAGCGAATCAGAAAATAAAATTATGTTCAATATACGGGTGTATGGTATTTTAATAAATGAAAAACAGCAATTACTTGTAAGTGACGAATATATCCGTGGAAAATTCTACACAAAATTTCCGGGAGGAGGGCTTGAGTTTGGCGAAGGCACAAAAGATTGCCTGCAGCGTGAATTTATGGAAGAGATGAATCTTAAAGTAAAGATTGGCGATCATATTTACACTACCGATTTTTATCAGCAAAGCGCTTTTAATCCCAGCCATCAAATCATATCCATTTATTATTTTGCCGAAGCCCTGGAACCAATAACAGCGCCACTCCGTAACAAGCCCTTCGACTTTGATGAACAGCAATTGAAAATGTATGCTGAAACCGGGGAGACAGAAACCTTCCGTTTTGTACGCAGTGAAGATGTTTCGGAGGAAACGGTAAATCTGCCTATTGATAAACTCGTTGTTAATTTATTAAAAGAAAAAGGATTTATATGAACACTGATAATTTTTGTGAACAGGAATTTATCCTGGAAAATGAAAGGGCAAGACTTGAGCCCCTTACGGAAAAACATTTTGAACTGTTGTTACCCGTTGCCCTGCATACCGAACTGTGGGAGTTCACCGGTGCCAAAGTAAAAAATGAAGCCGATTTTAAACGATATTTTGATACAGCACTTGCCGAAAGAAAAGCCGGCCTCTCCTACCCCTTTGCCATTTTTGATAAACAAAACAATTGTTATGTCGGCTGCTCACGTTATGGCAATATTTCCTTCCCAAATAAAAGACTTGAAATTGGCTGGACATGGTACCAGCCTGCTTTACAGCGAAGCGGCATCAACAAGGCAACAAAAATTTTATTATTAAGTTTTGGCTTTGAAACCCTTGGCTTAAACAGGATTGAATTAAAAACCAGTGCCCTCAACATAAAATCTCAAGGCGCCATGATTAAGATAGGCGCTGTTAAAGAAGGCGTATTGAGAAAACATATGATAAATGAAGACGGAGTTGTTAGAGATACTGTGTACTTTAGTTTTATCAGTGAAGAGTGGCCGCAGATAAAAAGAACTATTTTTAAAGAGTTTACTGATGCCGGTTAATACAACTTTGTTATAGATTATTCTTTGACTTTAAAAACTGCTATATGAAAAATTTACTTTTTTTACTGATTAGCATGATGCTGTTCAGTTGTAACAATCAAAACCAGGCAACTGAAGTTGCCGCTAATGATGATCTGTATAAAGAAATTCAAACAGGTGGTGTAAAAGTTATTCCCATTACAACACCCAAAGGCGAATTTAAAGTATGGACAAAAAGCATTGGCAATAATCCTAAAATAAAATTGCTGTTACTAAATGGCGGCCCCGGCGCCACACATGAATACTTTGAATGTTTCGAAAATTTTTTACTGCCCGAAGGAATTGAAATTATTTATTACGACCAGTTGGGTTGCGGCCTTTCAGATAACCCCAATGATACCAGCATATGGGATCTCGACAGGTTTGTAGAAGAAGTAGAACAGGTACGTAAAGCTTTGAATTTAAACAAGGATAACTTTTATTTACTCGGACACAGCTGGGGCGGCATTTTAGGAATGCAGTATGCTTTAAAATACCAGGACAATTTAAAAGGCCTTATCATCAGCAATATGATGAGCAGTTGCCCGGCTTATGGAAAATATGCACAGGAAGTGCTGGCGCCACAATTCGATCAAAAGGTTTTAGATACCATACGCCAGATTGAAGCCAAAGGCGATTTTGCAAATCCAAAATACATGGAACTGCTGATGCCACATTTTTATGCAAAACATATCTGCCGCATACCTGTTGAGCAGTGGCCCGAACCGGTAAACCGTTCTTTTGCTAAGATGAATCACTCTTTATATGTTACCATGCAGGGCCCCAGCGAATTTGGTATTGGTGGCAATTTAATTAACTGGGATGTAAGCAAAGAACTACCAAAAATAAAAACCCCAACCCTAACCATTGGTGGTAAGTACGATACCATGGACCCCGAGCACATGAAGTGGATGAGCACACAGGTAC
>JBATAS010000035.1:0-2673 GCA_049661965.1 Ferruginibacter sp.
GAATAAAATAGAAAACCTGATTCATGTAGAAGAAACAAGCACTGCAAGAATAGCGGAACTGGAAAAGCAACTGGAGAACAATCATGCTGAAATTGCAAGTACCCGGGAAATGTTAAACCTGTTTAATGCACAGATCACTGAGCTGACTGAAAAGACAGAGCTGAGTGAAAAGGATTATACAACTGCAGAGGAAGATTATAATAATGCAACAACTGTTTTTAACGATAGTAACCTGCAGTTCACCAAACAACAAAGCAAAGTTGTATCGCTTAAACAGGAATTCGAATTCAAGACCAATCAATTGAATGATTTAAAAGTTCAGATTGAAAACAGTAATGCCCAGTTAGCCGAAGCTACAACCAGTATTACTGAAACTGCCGGTCAGTTGAAAGAACTGGAAGCGCTTGTAATTACTATGCTACAGAATAAGGAAACTGAAGAAAGAGCATTAAATCAAGCTGATCAATTGTATTATAATCTCCGTAATGCACTTTCCGAGAAGGAAAGCGAACTGAAGAGCAAGCATAAATCGAAAGAAGGTATTGATACTTTATTAACCGAGATAAAAGATAAGCTTACCGACCTTAAACTGCAGCTGGCAGGTATGAAAGAGCGGTTGAATGTAGAGTTTAAAGTTGACCTTGATATTATCATTGATGAACCAAGAACAACTGATACGCCGCTGGAAGAACTGAAAGAGAAGAATGAGAAACAGCGTAAGCGTCTGGAAAATATTGGTGAAGTTAATCCTACCGCTATTGAGGCTTATACCGAAATGAAAAAGCGTTACGATTTTATTCTTGAACAGAAGAATGACCTGGTAACGGCAAGGGAAAGCCTGATGCTTACTATCCAGGAAGTAGAGGCTACTGCCAATCAGCAGTTTTTAGAAACCTTCAATAAGGTTAGAGAGAATTTTCAGAAAGTGTTCCAGGCCTTATTTACCGAAGATGATACGGCTGATATGGTAATGGTTGATCCGGAAAATTTAGCCGAAACCAATATTGATATTATTGCCAAACCAAAAGGTAAACGTCCTTCGTCAATTGGCCAGTTAAGTGGTGGTGAAAAAACATTAACTGCCACTGCATTGTTATTTGCTATCTACCTTATTAAACCGGCGCCATTCTGTATATTGGATGAGGTTGATGCCCCGCTGGATGATGCCAACGTTGGTAAATTCACACAGATGATCAAGAAATTCAGTGAGAACAGTCAGTTCATCATCGTTACGCACAATAAAATGACGATGAGTGCCGTAGATGTTATTTATGGTGTAACCATGCAGGAAGCTGGTGTTAGCAAACTGGTTCCCGTGGATTTCAGAAGCCTCAACTAAATTGTAATAAAAAAGTACAATACTAATAAAATATGCCTGATTAACTGATCAGGCATATTTTTTGGTTAAATTAGAAGTTATATTTATTAAAGTTTTACAACGCTTATTATTTGTAACTCTTAAAACAATCATCATGGATGCATCTTCAATCATTATCATTCTTGTTTTAGGCGCTATAGCGGGCTGGCTTGGCGGTTTAGTTTTTCAGGGTGGGGGTCTCGGGCTGATAGGCAATATAGTTGTTGGAATTATTGGCGGCTTTATTGGTTACTGGCTGTTACCAAAATTAGGTGTACATATTAATACCGGTACAGCCTGGCTTAATTATGTTTTAACAGCAGCTATTGGAGCAGTTGTATTACTGGCGTTAATAAATATTGTATTCGGACGAAAGAAGTCTTAATTACTTTCTCTTATCAAATGTGTCAATATAAATCTGCATTAATTTTAGTCATGCTAATTCATGCTGTTAGCGTACTGCCTGAATTATAAAACCAACTTTCCAATTCTGCCAGCACCACCGGAGAAATAAACGGCCTTTCCTTTTTTTGCCTTACGCACGGCATGAAAACTTTCTTTGCTTATCCATGTCCAGTTTTTCCCTTCGTCAGTGGTATAATCTATACCATTCAAGCCGCAACTGATCCATGTTTTTTTGTACAGGTATTCAACACAACTGCGGTAACCATGCGGCCCAACGGCAGGCTCAATAAAAGTTTCGCCACCGTCTAAAGTAATTGTGCAGTTTTTAGTGCTGGAATCTTTTGTAGTAAAATCACCACCTACAATGATCATTATTTTTTTATTCTTAACTGCAATGGAATTAGATCCTGTACTTTCTTTGCCTTGCAGAAGTGGCAGATCAATTTTTTTATCACGGATAAACAGCCTGGCTCTTAATCCTCCACTTACAAAAACAGCTTCTTTATTATTCAGCCTGCGTACATTGGTGCCGCTGCTGGCAAAAAATGCTTCGCCTTTATCTGCCGTAGGATTATTTTTAGCTGGTATTCCTCTCCAGGTCTCACCGCCGTCAAAAGTTCGGGCTATAAAAATTTTATCACCGATAGGGTCGCCAATTACAATACCGCTTTGTTCATTCCAGAATTCCATAGCGTCCATAAACATGCTGGTATCTTTATTTTCATAAACAACTTTCCAGTTTTCTCCGCCATCAGTAGTTTTTAAAATATAGGCAGGCGATGCAATGCCCATAATGATGGCTGTGTTTTTATCAAATGCTTCAATATCCCTGAAATCGTTTTTTTCAAATCCTTTCACGGTCATCCATGTCCAGTTTTCTCCGCCATCAACCGATCGGCCAACTGTTCCCG
>JBATAS010000036.1:0-9457 GCA_049661965.1 Ferruginibacter sp.
GCTTAATGCGTTGTTTGTATTTGCGGCGCCATTTGCTAAGTTTCGAAAATAAAAACCCTTTAGTGAGGTATGAATGCAGAATAGGATGAATCTCTATTGTAAGACCTGTATGCTTTTGCATAATCAGGTAACTCAGGTTCTTTTCTATCTCGTCTTCTAAAATAAGAGTAGAAGATATTTTTCCGGTGCCGCTGCAGCTTGGACAAACTTCGCTGGTATTAATGGTCATCTCCGGCTTCATGCGCTGGCGGGTAATCTGCATCAATCCAAATTTGCTGATGGCAAGTACGGCATGTTTGGCTCTGTCCGGTCGCATATAACCATCCATAGCATCAGCCAGTTTCTTTTTGTTCTCCATTAACTTCATATCAATGAAGTCAACAACAATAATACCGCCCAAGTCTCTCAGGCGCATCTGTCGTGCAATTTCTTCAGCAGCCTCTAGGTTGGTTTCCAGGGCATTTTGTTCCTGGTTATTGCTTACGCTTTTGTAACCACTGTTTACATCAATTACGTGTAAAGCCTCGGTATGTTCTATAATTAAATAAGCGCCGCTGGGTAGGTTTACAGTTTTACCAAAAGCAGCTTTAACCTGCTTGGTAATTCCAAAGCTGTCGAAAATGGGAGAGCCATTATTGTAATGAGAAACAATATCAGCTTTATCAGGTGCAATACGTTGTATATAAGTTTTTGCATCGCTGAAAATATTTTTATCATTTACAACGATCTTGTTAAAATCTTCATTTAGAAGATCACGGAGTATACTGGTTGTTTTACCCTGCTCACTTAAAATTTTTGCAGGCGGTGTTGCACCTTTTAAATTAGTTTGAATGGTTTTCCAGGTAGCAACCAGGCTCAACAGGTCTTCATGTAACTCGGCTGTATGTTTACCTTCAGCAGCAGTACGCACAATTACGCCTAGATTTTTGGGCTTTATTGATTCAATGATTTTATGTAATCTTTTCCGCTCGTCGGAAGAATGGATCTTACGGGAGATAGCAATAATATCATTAAATGGAGTTACTACTACAAAACGACCGGGCAACGAAAGTTCGCAACTCAGGCGTGGGCCTTTGGCAGCAATAGGTTCTTTTAATATCTGAACCAATACATTTGGCTTCCCGTTTAGTACTTCGGCTATTTTCCCTGTCTTAATAATCTCAGGTTCAACCTTAAATTTTGTAAAATCAAAACCGTTATCCGATTTATCGTGAATAGATTCGTTGGTGAATTTTAAAATAGAACGAACGTAGGGGCTAAGGTCGGTATAATGCAGAAAGGCATCTTTTTCGAAACCCACATCAATAAATGCAGCATTAAGGCCGGGGATAAGCTTTTTAACTTTTCCAAGATACAGGTCTCCTACACCAAAACTGGCATCTGCTTTTTCGTTGTGCAGTTCCACCAGTTTTTTGTCTTCCAGCAAGGCAATTTCTACACCTTGCGGCGCAGCATTAATAATCAGTTCCTTGGTCAAGTGTAATATTTTGCAAAGACCACTACTTCAGGAAAGTGAAATACACCTGCATGCACAACAACTAAGCATTAGTTATAATGGATGCAGGTATATATGCCGCAATGAGGATCTGCGACAGAGTTATAAAAAGAAATTACTTCTTCTTATGACGATTCTTTCTTAAACGTTTTTTACGCTTGTGTGTTGCGATTTTATGACGTTTTCTCTTTTTACCACAAGGCATAACTAGTCTTTTTTTGTTTAAAATAATTTTTTAAAAATATGTAAACCGGATGTTAGCCCGGTATTTTACCGTAATTGTTTGATCCTTTCATCTACTTCCTGGCTGTAATGCGGATCATTTATCAGCCTTTTACTTATCAGGTACCACTTTATTGCTTCTGCTTTATCGCCTTTGGCTGCATATGTATCAGCTAAAAAGGCAATGGCTTCCATATTTTTTGGCTGGGCTGTTACAACTTTTTGTAAACGCTCAATGGCTTTGTCGTATTGCCCCGAAACATAGCCTCCAACTCCCAGCATCATTTGTGCTTTCATGTTGTTTGAGTCCTTACGAACAACAGACAGCAACTGCTGAATGCCCTTCATGGTTTCTTCGGGACCACCAACGCGACCTTTCCCAAATATGTAGCAACTTCCCAAACCAATCTTTAAGTCGTCGTTGTTTGGATAAAGTTCTACCGCTTTTTCAAATAAGGCTATTGCCAGTCCTGTTTTCCAATTTAATTTAGCTTCATCCTGCTCACTTCGCAGGTTGTGTAAAATTAATTGGGCAGCAAAGGTGAGGTTTTTTTCCGACTTATCCAACTTAGCGGCCTCAGATAAATAATAAAGGTAAGGTTCGCCTGCATGAGAGCTGTCTTTCCAGAAATTAGCAAGGGCTAAATTGGCATCAATCAACTGCTCATGTACATCGCCACGTGTTACACTATTTTCTAATTTACCAAGTGTTATAACCTGAGATGGAGTTAAATGGCCTTTTTCTTCAGTAATATATTGGTTAATATCAAAAACCTTTTCAGTCTTAACTTCAGATACAGCTGTTTTATTTACAGGAGCGGCTGTTCTGCCAAAAATAAAAAGTAAAATAACCAACCCAAGGCCACAAAGGGTTAATATCAATTGTTTCTTTGCCATTTTTAAGATACTGCTTTTCTTAAGCAGGATGGCAAAGGTAAGTTAGTCTTCGCTGTCATCCTCTTTTTCGGTACTCTCTTTGATGTTTTTTGAAGATTTTATTTCCAGCATGAATTCTTTTGCTGGTTTAAAGGCGGGAATATAATGTTCGGGAATTTCAACCGCAATATTCTTTTTAATATTACGGCCAATTTTAGCAGCCCGTTTTTTAGTGATGAAACTACCAAAGCCACGTATGTAAATATTCTCACCTTCTGCCAGTGAATTTTTTACAGCTTTAAACATGGTTTCTAAAGTAACCAGCACATCTACTTTAGGTATGCCGGTTTTGTCTGATATTTGATTAATGAGGTCTGCTTTTCTCATATAAATTATTTTAATAAATGTAACTCTATGAAAAATACAACAAAAAATCCGAAATTTCCAAACAAGTTGATGATTATCAGGTAGTTTGTTTAAAAAAATAAGGATTTATTATAAATTGTGATTAGTATAATAAATTGTTTATCAGTTAGATATAACAGTCATAAATAGTTTCAACATCAAATAAATAACTGCCTGATATGCACAGGAATAAAAAATACTTTACTAAGCAGCTGTTAGACTGGAATTTAAACGAAAATACCAGGCAAATGCCCTGGAAAGGAGAAAATGATCCATATAAGATCTGGCTTAGCGAAATTATTTTGCAACAAACCAGGGTAGAGCAGGGCTGGGAATATTATAACCGTTTCATAAAAACATTTCCAACAATTGAAAAGCTGGCTAAAGCCCCCGAACAAAAGGTTTTTAAACTTTGGGAGGGGCTTGGTTATTATACCCGTTGTAAAAACCTGATGGCTACTGCCCGGTTTATCAGCAAAGAAAAGCAAGGAAAATTCCCAGATAGCTATGTTGAGATATTGTCTTTAAAAGGTGTAGGACCATATACCGCTGCTGCTATAACTTCATTTGCTTTTAACCTGCCTTATGCCGTTGTAGATGGAAATGTTTTCAGGGTGTTGGCCCGTTTTTTTGCCATTGATACAGCTATTGACAGTACAGCAGGCAAAAAGGCATTTACTACTTTGGCAGATCAACTGCTGGAAAAAACAACTCCGGGAATATATAATCAGGCCATTATGGATTTTGGGGCGGTCGTCTGCAAACCTAAAAACCCCTTATGTAGTAATTGCCTGCTAAAAAATAAATGCGCCGCCCTTAAGCTAGGGTTGGTTAACCAGCTTCCGGTAAAAGAAACAAATCTTATAAAAAAAGAAAGGTGGTTATATTATTTTTTGGTAGAGGTTGATGATACAATATATGTTCGTAAAAGAACAGCAAAAGATATCTGGGAAAACCTGTATGAGTTTATTGCAGAAGAACATAAAAAAGCAATCCCTGTAAATAACCTGAAAAAAATGCCATTTTTTAAAGACCTGGCTGCAAAAAATGAAATCAGGCATATTGCTGTTTCAAAAATATACAAGCAACAGTTAACGCATCAAACCATCCAAGGGTGCTTTGTTTATGTTAAGGTAAAAAATCCCTTGCAGTTAAAAGGGTACAAATCTGTAAGTTTTAAAGAGTTGAAAAAATTGCCATTCCCCAAATTAATAACAGCTTATCTGGCCGAAAATAACCTGTGAAGATTTGCAGGATAAAAATGTATCTTTAAATTTGTTGAAACGCTACTTGGGTAAAGAATAACAGGCAAAATAAAAAATTTATGAGAGGCGTAAACAAGGTGATCCTGATTGGAAATTTGGGAAAAGATCCGGATATGCAGTTTCTGGAAGGAAATATAGGTGTGGCAAAATTTTCTTTAGCTACCACTGAAACCTACAAAGACAGAAGCGGCAAACTGATTTCTCAAACAGAATGGCATACCGTGGTTTTATGGCGTGGATTGGCTGAACTGGCTCAAAAATATTTACACAAAGGAAGCCTGGTTTATATTGAAGGCCGTTTAAAAACACGAAGTTGGGAAGACAAAGACGGCAATAAGAAATTTGCAACCGAAGTAGTAGGTGATAATTTAATCATGCTGGATAAAAGAAGTGATGGAAGCGGAGGAGTGCCTGGCATGGAAGGGTTTGACAATCCTGAAAACGATCAGGATCTGCCATCGGCTGATGACAGCTCTGAGCGGCTACCATTTTAATTTTACAATTGCTGTTAACAGCAGCAACAAACATGTTTTATTTCCACGGATGCTAAAACATAATTTTTAACCTAAAATCATTCTCTTGGATTACCATTCGGTTTTCGGATTTTTCTCTTTTTTAGCTATTCCAATAGGCACTGCAAGCGTACTTGTTTTTTTATTAATCATACTTTTTAGTTTGTCATTTCTGCTGGCAGGATCCGAAATCGCTTTTTTCTCCCTTACTTTTAAGGATATTAATATGCTGCGTACGAAAAAGCAACCGGCATATCGCCGTATTGTAAGTTTGCTGGATGAGCCAAAAACATTACTTGCCTCAATGCTTATCAGCAACAGTTTTGTAAACATCGGCATCATTTTAATTTCCAATATTTTAATAGACAGCTGGATCATTGGGCTGCAGCTCACATTCTGGCCAGTATTTTTAATCAAAGCAGGATCGGTAACTTTTTTACTGCTGTTGTTTGGCGAAGTTTTACCAAAGGTTTGGGCTACACATCATAAAATATGGTTTGCAGCAACCGCATCGCTGATCGTTGAAATTTTTCGCAGTATTTTTTATCGTTTCAGTAAGCGCATGGTACGGTATGGCGACAGGGTAGAAAAAAGATTTTCATCCGAAAACTCTTCAACATTAGACCGTAGCCATCTGGATTATGCCATTGACCAGTTGCCCGAACATGAGGCAACCACCGAAGAAAAATCTATTTTAAAAGGAATCAGAAAGTTTGGGGACACAACCGTAAAACAGGTAATGCTTTCCCGGCTTGACGTAAGTGGCATTGATGTTAATTTCAGTTTTGGAGATACCTTGAAGAAAGTGGAAGAACTTCATTATTCACGCCTGCCTGTTTACAAAAACAATTTGGATGAAGTGGTAGGCATGCTGCATACAAAAGATATTTTACCGCATTTAAATGAACCCGCCGATTTTGACTGGCATACTTTATTGCGCCAACCCTATTTTGTGCATGAACAAAAACTCATTGAAGACCTGCTGCAGGAATTCCGTAACCGCCGCATGCATTTTGCTGTGGTGGTAGATGAGTTTGGCGGCACATCGGGTATTGTAACCCTGGAAGATGTAATGGAAGAAATTATTGGCGAAATTAAAGATGAGTTTGATGATGAGGAAAGCAGTAACAAAAAGCTTGATGATTACAATTATATTTTTGAAGGTAAGACGATGATCAAAGATGCCTGCAAGGCGATGGGACTGGCAGCTGATATTTTTGATACGGTACGGGGAGAAAGTGATTCGCTGGCAGGATTGGTACTGGAGATTGCCGGCGAATTTCCGCAGGTTAATACAGAAGTGATAAGCGGTAATTATATTTTTATACCATTGGAAATAAATAAAAACAGGTTAGATAAGATTAAAGTAACCATCAAACAGGAAACAGCATAAAAGTAAATATTGTGAGAAGACGAACTATCAACTATCAACTATCAACTATCAACTATTTATTGCCCATTGCTATTTGTTTTCTCATTTCTGCCTGCAACTCCCCATATACTTCTAAAAAAAAGGGTTACTATAAAATTGATTTTCCCGAAAGAAAATATATCAGTTTTCAAAAAGAAGGATTTCCGTACAGTTTTGAATACCCGGCTTATGCACAGGTAATAAAAGACACAACTTATTTTGACCAGGATCTGCAAAACCCATACTGGGTTAATGTAGATTTTCCGGATTTTGGCGCCAGAATATTTTTAAGTTATAAAGCCATCGGCGGTAAGTCAACTTATAAAGTAAAACAGGCCGATGGCGTTTATAAAGATTCATTGGGTGTTAATGTTTTCGATTATATGGTAAACGATGCGTTTAAGCTCACCAGCAAAAACGAATCAGTCGCCACTTCAATAAAAGACAGCCTCTTCCATACTCAAAACGGTATCACGGGAGTCTTCTTCCGCGTTGGCGGCAATGCTGCCACAGCTAAACAGTTTTTTATGAGCGATACCACAAAAAACTTTTTTCGTGGGGCCTTGTATTTTGATGTTACACCTAATGCCGATTCGTTAAGACCGGTGCAGGATTTTCTGCAAAAAGATATTGATCACCTCATCAATACTTTTAAATGGACAGATAAATAGAATTTTGCAGGCATAGTTCACCTGGTTAAAATTTACCCTTTAGATTTCATCGTAATTTTTTTCACCGGCTTTTTTAATGGAGCCCTGGAGAACTTCTCAAAACTTATCTTTCTTACATTTTCTTCTTTAGGCATTACTATTTCTGCCGGCACAGCTTCTTTTTTTTCTAAAACCGGCTCTTCTTTTTCAGTTTCTATTTCAACTGCTTCCGGTATCCTGGCCCTCGAAAATTCTTTTGTATTTATTTTTTTGGAAGCTCTTTTTTCTTTCTTTGTAGATTTTACTACTGGAATAACAACTTCACTTGCCGGTGTAGCCGCTTCAATTTCCCTGACTGGAATAGCTGTTGTTTTTATTTCATCAGTTTTAACGATTGGTTGTGCTTCTTCCTCAGCATAAAGTTCATTCAATGTTCCTTTTTTGTTGCTGCTGTAATAATCAGCTACACCATAAGCAGTGGCTACCGAAAACAGACCAATACCTGCATAAATTATTGCTTTCATAATTGTTGATTTGCCCCTTGCACTAAACAGTGTTAGCGCAAGAGAGGTTAAAAAATAATGTATAAGATGACTAAGCCAAAAATGTTTTTAAATACGATCTGCTTTTTCTGTATATCAGGTATTCGGCCACCAGCATATTACCCAGCACACTTATCCAAAGCGAAATTTCATAGTTATGCAGATGATCAACTCCGTAATAATAGAAGAACAGGTGATAAATCCTGAATGTTACCGCCGTCATAGCCATACTGTAACTGCGTATCATCCAGTTTTTATGCGCCAGTACATTTTTTACTTTAATGCTTTGTAAACCCTTCATGGTGCTGAAAAACCAATACACAGCCATGAACATGAAAAGTATCCGCTCCCAAAAACTTCCTTTGGCAAAAAAACTCATGTACAGGCCTGTTGGAGCACCCAATACCAGTACCACAAACACGTATATCTTGCCCATCCATATATGAATGGCTTTTCTTTTTTTAAGTAAGTAAGATGAAAACTGTGTTAACGCAGCAACAATACAGAACATACCTGCAAAAATGTGAATGTAAAAACTGGATTTATAAACAGGCTTTAAAAACAGCAGCGCTCTTTCCTCAATAAAACCGAATTGCTGGCTAAATGAAAAATACGGGATAGTGTTTTTCACCAGAAGCAGGCTAAAAAATACTACAGGTATCCAGAACAGGGCGGCAAAAAAATAACGGATGCTGCGTTGCAGGGTAAATTGGCGGCTGTTGAGCATGTTGGTTGGTTTGTTAGTTTGATGAGCTTGTGAAATCATTACATAAAAAAACCTGTTAGGGTTTTGTTAACCATTTTGCAAACTCCTGCCAACCGGATTACAAAGCATCATAAACATTCCTCATCTACTACAGCCTAAATCTTTAACTTTGCACCTATGATTGCGATAGATAACATTCTGGTGGCCGATGCGGTGATTAAAGAGCAGTTTGTGTGCGACCTTGGTAAATGCAAGGGCGCCTGCTGTGTGGATGGAGATGCCGGCGCCCCACTTGAAAATGATGAACTGGATAAGCTGAATGAAGTGTACGATAAAGTATTACCCTATTTAAACGACGAAAGTCAAAAAGAACTTGACCGCCAGGGCAGGTATGTTTATGACAGGGAGTATGGCTGGGTAACACCCACCATCAACAGTAAGGTTTGTGTGTATGGCATACAGGATAAAGATGGAATTGTAAAGTGTGGCATTGAACAAGCTTACCTGGATGGAAAAATAAAATGGAAAAAGCCGATTAGTTGTCATCTCTTCCCTGTTATTGTTAAAAACAGTAAACGCAGTGATGATGTGTATGTAAACTACGAACCCCGTGAAGACAGTTGCAAAGCCGCCTGTTCTCTCGGAAAAAAATTAAAAGTTCCGGTATATATTTTTTTAAAAGAAGCACTTACCCGTAAGTTTGGAAAAAAATTTTACGAAGCACTGGATGCAACTGCTCAACATCTCAATAAAAATACAAAATGAAGAATCTCCGCTATTGCCTATTGCCTATTGCCTATTGCTTATTCCTTTCTTCCTGCTCGGTTAACAAGGCCAACAACGACGACAGTTTAAAAAAATATTTTGATGAAAATAATGTAGATGGCTGCTTTACCATGTTTAATAACCAGGATGGCGATGTTACTGTGTATAATATGAAGTATGATACCATGCGTTTTTCGCCGGCATCTACTTTTAAAATTTTCAATTCGCTGGTTGGCCTGCAAACCGGCGTTATTACCGATGAGAAAATGGTAATTAAATGGGATGGCATAGAAAGATGGAATAAAGACTGGAACAAGGATATGGATATGAACGAGGCTTTTAAAGTAAGCTCTGTGTCTTATTATCAGGAAGTGGCACGCCGTATTGGAAAAGATACCATGCAGCAATGGATAGACAGTTTGGGGTATGGCAATAAAGATATCAGCGGTCCCATTGATTCTTTCTGGCTTAATGGTAAATTAAAAATATCTCCAGATGAACAATTGGGTATGGTGAAGAGATTATATTTTGATCAGCTCCCATTTCGCAAGACCGTGCATGAGCAGGTACGCCAGGCTATGCTGTGGGAAAGTAATACAGCTTACCAG
>JBATAS010000037.1:0-19824 GCA_049661965.1 Ferruginibacter sp.
TAGCCAGTCCTTCCCGTATATGAATAGAAAGCGGTTTTATTTTAAGTCGTTTAAAAACATCTTCGGTTGGCTGAACCTGCCCTTCATAAATCACTTCGCCCTCGCCAATTAAAACCAGGGCCAGATGGGCCAATTGTACCAGATCGCCACTGGCACCAACGCCACCATGTTCAAAAATACAGGGCGATACATCTTTATTGATAAGTTCACGTAATAACTCCACGGTTTCGGTATGAACACCTGAGTAAGCCTGCATAAGGCTATTTAGCCTGGCAATCATAACTGCTTTAACCGATAAGGGCGACATTAGATTTCCGCCGCCCGAACTATGGCTACGGATAAGATTATATTGAAGCTGCAGCAGATTTTCCTGGCTTACCTTATATTGAGCCATGGGCCCAAACCCTGTATTTATCCCATAAATGAGTTTGTTCGATGAAAATTGCTGTAAAAATTCAAAGCTGGTTTCAACCTTTTTTACAGCAATTTTATCCAACTCAATCTTCTTATTATTAAAAAGGATCTCTGATACTTTATCCAATGAAAGGGCTCCGCCTCCTACATTAACCATAGTCCGAATATTTAACACAATTAAGTTTGGTAACTAATGAGGTAAAAATAGAATAAAGTATTCAAACTTTAATTTTTAGCCCCATAAATGAAGGTATAAAATGTTATACAGTAATAAATGTGGCTGCAGGGTATTTGTTATTGTGGCAGGATTTTATACTTTTAAGCTCTATTCACCATAAAAAATAACCAGGAATATGAAAATCTTTAAAAACACAGCAGTTGTATTGGCCATTTTATGCATTTCCTTATTTGCCAGTGCACAAAAAGTAAAAACTACCAGTGGTAATAAGGATGTCTTAAAATCTGAGACAACCATTAATATTGAATTTGCTTATGATAATATAAGTGTTGGCAAGTATAAAAATGAACAGGATTATATTAAAGATAAAACAGCCGAATACAATAAAAAGGAAGCCGGTAAAGGCGATGCCTGGGCTGTAAGTTGGGTTAACGACCGGGAATCGAGGTATGAACCGAAATTTATTGAGCTTTTTACTGAAAATAGCGGTATGACGGTTAGTGCATCTGCAAAATACACACTGATCTTTAAACTGGTTTCAATTGAACCGGGGTATAATATTGGCATAAGCCGGAAAAATGCCCAGATTGATGCAGAAGTATGGATAGTAGAAACTTCAAATAAAGCAAACAAGCTGGCAACATTTACTATTGATAACGTGCCTGGAGGCACCGCATTTGGCTATGACTTTGATACAGGCCTGAGGATATCGGAAGCATTTGCCAAAGCCGGTAAACAATTAGGGAAAAGCTTAAAGTAATCAATCTAACATATATATTTGCCTAAGGCTTCCATTATGGAAGCCTTTATTTTTTTTAAAATACATAACAAATGAAAACAATTATTTCCGTACTCTTATTATCGCTAACCTGCCTGTTTACAAATGCTCAGTTTAAACAGATTGCCGAAGGACCAAAATTTGCGGAACCTGAAGAAGGTTTTGCGAAAATCATACAAATGAAAAACGGGAATACCTTTTTCATCAGCATCTCTTTAAAAAACGGAATTAATGTACGCATTTATGATGCGGCACATAAAGAAACAGCAGCTACGTCCTTTAATCCTGCTTACCAGGTTTTAAAAACTGCTGATGTAGAAGCGATTTTTGAAATGAATAGTGATATTATTGTTTTTATCAGTGAGCGTGACGATCATACACCTGTTTTATACCGGCTTATCATTGATGCAGCTACCGGCAAACTGAAAGAAGAAAAAACCATTTTCAGGATGAAGAAGGAAGGCGCCTTTGTAAACACCGGGGCCTTTAATTCTTTCAGCGTAGTGAAAGACCCTTTTAGTGAAAATTATGCAGTGTGCCTTTATTATGTAACAGAACCTGACCCGCAAAAACGAATTGAGATTGTTCATTATGGAAAAGACCATAACGAAATCAGCAGAACATTCTGTGCAACACCTAATGACGAATATAAATTCTTTCTGTATGTTGATATGGTAGTAACAGGTTCTGAAAAAGTATGTGCTATACTTTTTGCCAGTAATGAAAAATATTATTTAGGCACAAAGAAAGGGAACCTGTACATGGCTGCAATAGAAAAAGGAAAAGCGGCAGTCAGTTATTCAAAACTTGACTTTTCGGAAGACCTTGAAATCAGGTGGGGACTTGCAAGATACAGCGCTGTTAATAAAGACATATTTCTGCTTACAGCCGCAAAGGTTAAAAAAGAGAAAGACAAATACATTCCGTACCTGGTTGTTATTGAGGCAACAACAGGAAAAGTAAAGCGTGCCGGAAACACCGAGATAGGCGAAAAGCTGAATACAGACTATAAAGAAAAGTTTGACCGTAAGAAAGACTATTCCGGAATGCCGCAGAATTTATTTATTAATGACGATGGAAGTTTTGCAGTGGTGTATGAAGAAATTCTGGTACAACGGCAATCTTCCCAATCAGGTTTCGGGTCTTCTACACAGCTTCGGGTAGATACCAAACTGGGAAAGATAGTAGTTGCAGCTTATGATAAAAATGCAGCGTTGCTTAGCAGCTACCTAGTTCCAAAAGAACACTGGATCATCTTCCAGGAATTATCTCCGTTTTATCATGCAAGAAGAGAGGGTACTGCACAACAGCTTTTCAAAGGGAACCAGTATAAATCTTTTGCCTACCTGAATGGCATAAATAAAAATTATATTCTGTTTAATGATACCGAACGAAACAATGATGTTAAAAAAGATAAGTTTGTTGAAGTGCAGGGTGTAAGCGATTGCGATGCATTTGTGTATAAACTTAGCGGAAACGAAATTTTTCCAAAAAGAGAGTACGCTTTTGAAAATACAACGGGCTCAAAAAATCATAATCTGTTACTATATGCCATTTCAGATTACGACAGAAAAAATAATGTATACGTTACTTTAAGGTTAGATAAAGAAGTAAGAACAAGTAAAGAAGTTAAACTTGTCTGGCTGCAGCCTCAATAATTTTTTAATTAAAAGCAGGCTGCAGATCAGCCTTAAAAACAAAAACATGAAATACGTAGCCGCACTTGCATTATTATTTATCTCTGTATTTTCCTATGGACAAAGCAAAAAGTTCGTCTTTAAACTGGGTGAAGAATATGAATTGCCTAAAAAGTCTGAAGACCTTGCCTATTATGGCGATTCGGCTAATGGAATAATAAACTTAAGCTATTATAAAAAGCAACTCACTGTATATAAATTCGATTTTAGAAGCCTGTCGCAAAAAGGCGGACAGGAAGTGGAACTGAATAATGCTTCCAAAAATTTCAACAGCGAAGAAGTAATAACTATTGGCGGCAATTGCTTTTGGTTGCATAGCGATTGGGATAAAGGAAACAAAAAAGAAAAATTATACAGCAGCCAGATAGATATTAAAACCGGCAGAGCAATGAATGAAAATAAGCTGTTGTTCGAAAACGATAAAGTGGCCGGAGATCTGCAGGGAGGGGGCTGGTTTGCATCCGGCGCTAAAACAGTTAATAAATATGATTATAATTATAATGCAGGTAATAATAAACTGCTTATTTCATACAGGTACAATCCCGAAATAAAGAATGACAAAAAAAATTACGACAAGCTTGGCTTTTTTGTTGTTGATGAAAAAATGAATAAAATATGGAGCAATGATTTTACCATGCCCTATACAGAAGCTGTTATGGATAACTCTGATTTTTCGATAGACGAGAACGGCAATGCTTATTTACTGGCCAAAGTATATAATTCAGATGCAAGAAAAGAAACTGACAAGGAAACCGGCAAGCCGGGATATCATTATGAAGTGTTTAAGTTTACTGCAGACGGCTCCATGATACATAAAGCCATTGAGAGCGATGATTATTATTTGAAGCAGCCAACATTAATAGAGAACGGGCTTCACGAAATGATAATTGCCACAACGTACAGCAAAAAAAGCACAAAAAAATCAAACGGTACCGATGGTGTTTTTCTGGCAAAGTTTGATGGTAAAAATGATATTGTTCAATACAAAAAAGGCGTTTACGAATTTGCGCTGGATGAGCTTAAAAAATACGAATCGAAAAGAGCAAAGCGGAAAATGGATAAAAAGAGCGATTACGAAGCACCCAATTTACGTATACGTGATGTAATTGTAAATTCAGACGGCAGCACTATCATTACCCTGGAAGATTATCATGTAGAAGTCAGTGCCAGCACTTACTCCGGAGCAACCGGCACCCGAACAACAACTCAATACACTTATTACTATGATGATATACTGGTTACCAAAATTGCAGCAGATGGTAATGTGGTATGGCTTAGAAAAATACCGAAAAGACAGAAAAGTACTACAACCGGTTTATATGATGCTTACTCAAGAAATGCTGTCTTTAACCCTGTAACCGGTACACTTGGGTTTAAAACATTTGTTGATGCCACAGGCTGTTATTTTTTATATTTAGATAATTTAAAAAATATGGAGCTGGAAGACGACGATGTACCCAAATACCATGTTAATGGATTTGGCGGCCAGGTGGTTGTAACTAAAATAGATGATGCCGGCAATATGACAAAAGACCTGGTTTTTGATACAAGAGAAGAAAAGATCATGCTTTTTCCCCGGCAGTTTAAACAGATAAATAAAAATCAGTTTATAGGCAGGGCAAAGTTAAAAAGCAGTTATCAGCCATTACTTATTAAAGTGAATTAAGTATTTTTTAAAAATAATTTTTTACTAGAAGGGCTGTATGTTTTTAATTCCTCCTGTCAATAAACCGCACAGCCTTTCTTCCCGTTTCAGGAAACTGAATTTTATGCATCTCTTCTTTTGAAACATATTGCACTTTGGGGCTTACCCGTAAACGGGCCTGCAGGTAAGAACGGATTTTTCCATCAGTCTCTTTATTTTGATTTGTTACCTGCAAATGCAGGAGCACTTCATCTAATCCTACTTCATTGCTGTAAACTTCTGCAACAAAATCATCAATCTCATCCATTTCATTCAACAGGTCAAACAAAGCAGGCGGATATAAAGTGGTGCCTTTAAATTTTATCATTTGCTTTTTACGGCCAAGCAACGGCGAAAGGCGTAAACTGTTTCTGCCGCAACTGCATGTTTCATCAAAATACATACTTATGTCGCCGGTCTTGTAACGCAGCAGGGGCATGGCTTCCACACCAAGCGTAGTTATGGTTACTTCTCCAGGCTCACCGGCTTTTACCGGCTGGTTGCTTTCATCCAGTAATTCAACGATCAGCAAATCGGGCTGCAGGTGGCCGCCATGCATGGCAGTACATTCTGTAAATGCGGTTTGCATTTCGGTAGATGCGTAGGTAGAAAATAATTTAATGTTCCAGCTCTCGGTTATCTTCTTACCCAATATGTTTAAACTAAAATCGGCATTGCGTATATTTTCGCCGATGCAGATTGCTTTTTTTACCGATGAACTATTGATGTCAATCTTATGTTCATTGGCATAAGCAATCAGTTTTAAAATAAAAGAAGGCACGGCTACAATAGCTGTTGGTTTTAATTTAAAAATGGTTTCCCATTGCAGCGATGGTACGCCTGGCCCCAACCTGATTATACCTGCTCCCAGTTTTCGTATGCCTGCATAATAAGCCATACCTGCCATAAATTGTCTGTCCAGTGTCAGCATTAATTGATAAATATCATCAGGGCTTCCATCTGCACAAACGAAAGAATTATATTCATTGTCTGTAAGCCTGTTCAAATCGTTTTCGGTAAGGGCAATAGTAACCGGGCTGCCCAGTGTACCGGAGGTAGAGCTGTATTCAATGATCTTATTTCGAGGTACACATAAAAAATCGCTATTGCGTTGCTGCAGATCTTCTTTATTGGTTGTTGGAATTACTGAAAGATCTTCTACCGATCTTATGCCTGCAGGATTAAAACCACTTTTTGTAAACAGTTCTTTATAAAAAGGAGAATATGTATTCAGGTAAGTCATCAACTCCTGTAGTTTTTTCCCTTGCATGCTTTTAATCTCTTCTTTATTCAGATAATTTGCTGCCATAATTTTCTTTTCTTCAGTTTTCAATAATTACTATTGCCGATGCCATTGTTTTTGTGTGCGAAAGAGAAACAAATATTTTACCCAATTTTAATCCTTTTACCGTTTCTGCTGTTATGCCCAGGAATTTTAATTCAGGCTTTCCTTCTCCGTCATTATAAATTTCAATTTCATTAAATGCAGTTCCCTTGCTCCAGCCTGTGCCGATGGCTTTTAAAAAAGATTCTTTGGCTGCAAAGCGGGCTGCATAATGTTCGTATTTAAAAGTACGGGCTTCGCAGTAAACAATTTCATCAGCAGAAAAAACCAGTTCTTTAAATCCTGTTTTCTTCTCCATCTTTTCTGCCAGCCTTTCCACATCAACCAGATCGGTACCAATGCCAACTATCATGGGGCCTGTTTTTTATTTATTTTTTTTATTTGTTCCTTAATATGGTCTTCCTCTTTTTTTGTTGCAATAACTTTTGTTAATGCAGTTTGATAATTACGTAAAGCAGCCGCATAATTTTTTTGTTTGTACAAATAATCGCCGGCCAAAACATAGGTATTATAAAATTCTGGATTACTGGCTATCAAACTAGCAATATTAACTTTACCACCATCCTGTATATGCTGCTTCAATGTACGAAAAACAATAAAGCTTTTATAGGCAGGGGATAATAAAAAAGAATCGGGTGCAATGGTTAAGCTGCTGTCGGCAATTTCATGATTATCCTTTAAACCATGCAAGGCAAATATTTTATTCAGATCATATGCAACATATTCGCCCAGTTGCCAGGGTGAAGTGGAAACCCAGACCATTAATTTTTTTGGTTCAAAAACAATAGAGTGGTGGGCAATCAACTGGTTGATGGCTTTTTCGTTACCCATACCAATGTTGGTGTCGTTCAGTCCTTTCTGATCACGTAAAATATTTATTGTTTTTTGAACCGTATTCTTCCCGTTTGCATCCAGCAGCTGAGTTAATCTTTTGTAGCGGTACATCGAAGCGCTTTCATTCTCCTGCTCCATATTCATTTTTGTTTTAGAAAGCGAAGGGCTTTGAAAATGATTGGCACAAACTATAAAGTTTTTCTGTGGATCGTACACATCCAATGTCTCCGGTGTTTTTTCAATGATCACGGCTTTGTTGTCATTTGCCGATGCCACCAGAAAAGATTCAGACACAAACATCTTTCTCGACTTTGCAACAGCAACTGCTTCTTCAATATTTTTTGCGTATTGCAATATTTCTCTTGTAACAATTGATACCGGTGTTGCAGAACCTGTTGGCAGATCTGTTTTTGCTGCATTAATAGTTACTGATAATCCCTGATCGTTCATACCAGAAACAGCACCCACAAAACCACCCCAGGTAACCGTCATAAACTTATGCCCATGTTTTGGGTTGAAGAATGCAACAATTTTGTCTTCGGCAAATTTATCACCAACATAAAAATCAAAATTGCGGCCAATGATCATGATGCTATCCTGCGACATAGCTCCCCAGGTGCCAAAAGATGTACAGCCAACCAGCGCCAGGTTTTGTACCGCATGGCCAATATCATGTGCAGCATGATAATTTAAAATGCGCTGGTAATTATTGCCAAGGTATTTGTATTTGGGAGAAGCAGATTCGGAAACACCATAAATTTCTTCGAGGTATTCTTCTTTTACATTTTTATCAAGGTTGCGGTTAAAAAAACCGATCATGTATTTCAGATAATTTCGCTGAAAGCTGGACGGTATCATTTTACCGATCTGTTCCGCAAAATGATCTTCCTGCCGCACCACCAGTTCTTCGCTTAACTTCCCGTTGATGACACCCATTTCAAAAGGAGCACCTTCAACATACATCTCATACAGTCCGCTGTTGCTGTGACGGAACCAACTGTTATTGAGTGTATAAAATCCATTGCCATGATCGGTACGCTGCAATTGCAGACTACTCATATCTTTAATCTTTGGCGGACTTACTTTCGAAACCTGTACTACATATATAACAGCAATCAGCAACAACAACAAAATGCTGCCGAACACATAACCAACCCTTTTCCAGAATTTTTTCCGTTTAAGCATTTCTGATCTTTTCAATTATGTTTTCATTCCCGAGGAACACCGTGCAGGTTACCAGTCCGCTCATGGTAGCTCCCAATATGCCATGTAAATTAAGATTTTGACCGGTGAGGTACAGGTTGGGAATTTTTGTTCGTGGTGATATAAAAGTTTTTAATGGGTTGCGGTAATCTTTTGCAATACCGTACATGGAACCATCATCGTTACCAATATAATCACGGTAAGACAAAGGCGTTGCTGTATAATAAGATTTTATCGCCTTCCGCAGTCCCGGAAATTTTTCTTCCACCAGGTCAATCAGTAATTCTGCTTTTTGTTTTTTGAATGCTTCATAATCTTTACCTCTGTCAACTTCATCCGAAACGGTATTGAATGTATCTTTCCATTGGTTTACTTCATCAAATTTCATGTAGGCAAGTATAGTCATGGATTCTGCATGCACATCCGACTTTGAAGAAGCAGAAAAAAACAAGGCATAACCCAGTGGCCAGTTGGCTTCGGTATATTCCGTCATGTTCCAAACCTGTCCTTCTTTATGATAATAGTAATTGTGTTTTAAATATGGGAATGCCTCTTTATTAAATACAATGTTTACAATGAATGATGAAACTGTGTTCTCCAGATCTTTCACACGGCTGCGGTAAGCCGGTTTTATGATGGTTGTTTCTGTCATGGCCAGCGTACGCACGGGATGCATATTGCTGATAAAATATTTTGCGGTGATGAAAGAACCATCTTTCAGTTCAACCGAATTTACTTTACCATCTTCCACCACAATTCTTTTCACTTCGGCATTGCGACGGATATCACCTCCATGTTTACGGATATTCTGTACCATATATTTACCAATTGCCGAGCCGCCATCAATACATTTCCAGGAACTTTCGATATAGCTGTTCAGGATCATGGCATGCACATAAAGCGGCGTCATACCGCCTTTGCCGGCATATAATGTGTTATTGCCTGCAAGAACGGCTTGTAGTTTTTTATCTGTAGTGATTGATTCAATATAGGCCTGTGCATCAATTTCAAGCACCGGTGTTTTTTCATTAATATCGCCGCCGCTTCGCAAATTGTATAAAGGAAATTTGCTGCACACTTCTTTTATCTTGTCGCAATAAGTTCGTAACGCTTTTTCTTCATTGGGGAATTCTTTTAATAATTGCTGAATAAAATTTTCGTAACCCTGTGCATATACATATTCTTTATCATCGTTTTCAATAATAATCTTATCAAAAACATCTTCATCCATTTTCTGCAACTTCAGTTTATCCATCAACCCCAGGTATTTAAAAACCTGGTAAAGGTTTTGTCCTTTGCTTAATCCCCCTAAATAATGTACACCCGAATCGAAGATGACCTTATCTCGTACATAGGTTTGCAGACTGCCGCCAACCTGTTTGTTTTTTTCCAGCACACAAACCTTATAGCCCTCCCGGCTCAGTATATCAGCACATACTAAACCACCCATGCCGCTGCCGATAATCACTATGTCAAAATCTTCTGCCATTAATTTGTTGCTGCTTTTAAAATAAATATGGTGTTTGATGTAAGTTTTGAATCAGCGGTCTCATTGCAGCTCATCTTATGTTCTGCTGCCATAGTTCTTATCATACTACCTGATAAAAAACTTAATCCAGTTTCTTTCGTCTTATTAAAATTTACAACTTTGGTTGATAAAAATTCTGTGAGCTTTGTTTTTTTGTGCATTGCTTCTTTGTCCTTATCACCATCTCTTATGATTATCATGCCGCCGCTGTTAAGGTTGCCGATACATTTTCCGATAACCAATTTTTGTTCATCTGGTTGCAGGTAATGCAATATATCCGCCATGATGATGCAATCGTATTTCTCAAATTCAAACCCCATCACATCGCTGTGTACAAAATTAATGTTATTGGTTTTGCTGAAGCAGTGATTGGCGGTATCTATTTTTTCTTCGTCGTAATCGATGCCGGTGATCTGCCTATCTTTAGCAACAAAAGATAACATATATGGCATAAAACCGTAACCACAGCCAATGTCCAGTATCTTTCCCTGTTTGGGAACAAGTTCATTAAAAGGCTGATAATTTTTTTCGAGCCTTGTCTTTATCCGCATATACCATTCCAGTACCGGGCCTTTATACAGATAATTATAGACTAGCTGCTGACGAAAATATTTTGGTTGTTCAATTTCAGCACGCAGCATTTCAAATTCTGCACGGAAATAACGACCGATTCCTTTTGCTCTTTCGGCATAACCATTACCATACAATTTATCATCAGGTTTTATTCTCGGCAATATCTTAACCGTAAGTTGACCATCTTTTAAAAGCTGATCTTTTTTTGTCAAGGTATAATTGGTGCCATGAATCATGATCGGTAGAATATCTACATTTAATTTCTCTGCTAAATAAAAAGCGCCTTTATGGAAACGTTTTATCACACCGTCTTCAGATCTTGTTCCTTCAGGAAAAATAATTACGGAGTACCCGTTTTTAATTCTGTCTTCCATCTGAGTCAGATCATTTTCAATTTGCTCTGTTGGAAAATAATCGGCCATGCGGAGGACTTTACCGAAGAGTGGGGAATTCCATTTACGGTTATTGGTTAACATGAGCAACTTTGGATGCAGCATGATCAGCGGCAAAATATCCAGCGATGATTGGTGATTGGCAATGATGATGGCAGGTGTTTTGAATTTTTCTACGGGTAGATTGATGATCTTCTTTTTTACATTGATCATAATGTACACCAGCCGTCGGCAAACCCTTGCAATAATTTTATGGTAGAGCAGTTTGCCTTTTTCTTTTATGTTGAACAAAGAAAAAATATAAGCAATGATGGTGAACGTGACACTCCAGCCAATAAAATAAGAAAAGGCAAATGATGATTTGATGAATCCCCAGGCTGTCCATGGAAAGCGGTTTCGTTTTACCCGATTTCTTATTAAGACCGAAAACAAAAACGGAATTAGTATCTGCGACATAACCACCACACAAAGAATACCAATGATGGAAATTAAAGCGATGGACCTCAGCGCCGGATGCTGTGCAAAAATTAATACACCAAGCCCTGCAACTGTTGTTACTGCCGACAAGATGATGGAAGATTTAAATGAAGAGAGATTCTTCTTACCGGTTTTGTATTCCTGTAATAATCCATCCATGATGAACAGGCTGTAGTCATCGCCCAAACCAAATATTAATGCAGAAATGATGATATTGATGATATTGAATTGAATGCCAAATAAACCCATAATGCCCAAAATCCATACCCAGCTAATGGCCATAGGAATAAATGAAACCAGCGCCAGTTCTATTCTTCCGTAAACGAGCAGCAAAACAAAAAATACCAGCATGGAAGTCATTAAGGCAATGCTGGTAAAATCGGCATTGATGATTTCCACAAAACGTTTGCTGAGGTATTGCTTATCAAGAACGGTAACATGCGCTTCATTTTCAAAAGCATTATACACTTCTTGCCTTTTTTCAGGAACA
Organism: Ferruginibacter sp.; assembly: GCA_049661965.1. GTDB lineage: Bacteria > Bacteroidota > Bacteroidia > Chitinophagales > Chitinophagaceae > Ferruginibacter. The sequence goes on from JBATAS010000037.1 coordinate 11,594, forward strand.
GTCTTTACAAGGGTAACTACGGTTGATTTGCCGGGATTTTCAGTTATATAATCATCCAGAAAATTTTTACGTACATCAGCCATTGCTTCTTTATCAACAGGCAGGTATGCATTGTCCAGCATCATTTTAAAATTATCAAATGCGGATGGATTGAATTTTAAACCAGTCCCTTCTTTAACCAGGGTGGCCATCAATGCCTGTTTCTTATCTGCAGTCCAGTATCTGTTCCAGCGATCAATCCTTACCCGTTGCAATGAATCGGAAATGATCAACGAAGAAACGCCGGAGTATTTTTTTACAATATTCTTATCCTGCAGCTTTTCAATTTCGGCAACCAGTTTTTCATTGTTCACCAATGCATCATCCAGTGTTTTTCCTTCGGTAACCAAATAAACAGACTGCAATGCATATTGATTGATCTGGTTCAGTTTCTTTTCCGATTCCTTTAACCTGCTGCTCATGAAATTCATGTTCTGCAGATCAGATTCAAAACCCGCTTTGTTCACCCAGAAAGCAAAGAAGATGGTAAGCGCAAGAATAAGCAGCACCAGGTATTTGCTGTATTCCGGTCTTAGAGAAGCTATCTTATCTATCCATGAAAATTCATCGCCCTTGTGAGCAGCCTGTTCTTTTTTTGATGCAATAAAATGCGGAAGAAAGATGAGTGAACAAAGCGAAGCCCCAACCAGACTGAATGCTGCAAACAATCCCAGGTCCTTCAGCATTTCCGATTCAACAAACTGCAGGCATAAAAAACCACCGATGGTAGTGAAGCTTCCCACCGTCATGGGTATGGCCAGATCACTTATCAGTTGTTCAATATTCTTTGTATGCCGGTAGTGATTAAAAACATGCAGTGAGTAATTTACAGCAATCCCCAGCACAACCGAGCCGGTGCCCAATGCGATCACCGAAATGCTTCCTTTTAAAAAATAAATGGCAGCCAGCGAAAACACGGCGCCAAAAATTACAGGTATCAGTATAATGAATGGCGCTCTTTTCCTGCGGAAATAAAATCCTAAAAAAACAATGATGAAAAGAATGGTGATCCCTTGTGTAAGCAAAGAATCTTTGCGAAGCTGCAAGGCATTGCCAACCGAAACCGCCGTTGCACCAAAATATGTTGCTGTAACAGAGTTGTTGTTATTTTCTATTAAACCATCAAGCCCTTTTAACAGCAAAGCATTTTTACCGGTGTTGCCGGGTGGATACTTTGGTGTGATGAAAAGCATCAGTTGCTTACGGTCTTTTGTAAGAATATAATTATCGTAGAGTTCAAAATTTTCGTCGTACTGTAATTGCTGTAATTTTTTTAAGCCAAGGAAGCTAATACCTACAGGGTCTTTGCTGATCATAGTCTTTAATGCAAAGCCTGATGGTGATGTAAGTGTGCGGAAATTTTGTGTCAGCGTTTCTTTAACTGTTTCTGGCTGAATCAATGAATCAATTTGGGTATAATCTTTTTCATTCAGGTAAACGGGTAAGTGATCGCTGATTGTTTCAAATAATTCCAATCCCAGTCCGTCATCAATCTTTACATTTAATTTGCTGATGTATGGAGCAAGTTTCTGTTCAATGTTTGCTGCCAGTTCATCGGCGTAAGCAATAAGACTGTCGGGTTGGGCAGCAGCGGCTGTATCTTTTAATGATACAATAACCGCCAGCTTATCCATGAATCTGGAGTTTTGAAAAACTTCATTGAGTTTTTCAATCTTTTTATCCTTTGGTAATATTTTGGAAATGTCTTCTTCAAACCTTACCTGCCAGGCAAACCATCCGGCCAGTAAAAAAATTACGGCAAACACAGTGTACAAAGCCAATGGGTGCTTTTGAAAAAATCCGTAAATGTGCAGCAAAATTTTCTTCATGTATAAGTAAACTTATAAAACAGCAGTTCGTTTCTTTTCAATCAGTTTTAAAAAGATAAAGGTAAGCAACCCGAATGCTATTGCGGCAACAATGGCCAATGTTATACTGCCGTAAATATATTGTACCAGGTTTTTTTTAATAGAATTAAGCGTAATGCTGCTGCTGAAATCTATCTGCATAGCATTTGTGCCCATCCAGAAAGCGCCCATTTTATAGCTCGAAAAAATGATCAGTGGAATCATGGGTGGTATGCTGATATTGGCTGCTACTATTACCAATGGCTTATTAAGTTTTAATACAACTGCCAGAAAAATAGCAGCTACAAGTTGAAAACCCCAGATAGGAATGATGCCCATAAAAATGCCAAGTGCAACCGAAATGGCTTTCAGTTGCGGCGAATGATGTGGATTAAACAAATGGTCGTTGAGCAGTTTTTTAAACTTTTTTTTGCTGAACAATATTCTCAAAAAATCACGTGGCTTTATGTAGAGAAATGCAAGCAGCACTAAAACAGTATTTAAAATACTGATGCGGAAAAAATCTTTAAATGGCCGGAAATGCGAAACCCTTTCTTTCTTTGGTGCATAATACACCGTTACCGGCACCGAAACCACATCCACGCCTTTCCAGGCGGCACGTACCAGTACTTCAATTTCAAATTCATATTTACGGGTGATGAAACGCATGTTCTTTAATGCTTGAAGCGGATAAAGGCGATAGCCCGATTGTGTATCGGGGCTGCTTTTTCCCGTTTCAACTCTAAACCAAAAGTTGGAGAATTTATTTCCAAAACTGCTGCCGCCGGGCACCGAATCCTGGTTCATATTTCTTGCGCCAATAATAACGGCATTGGGAAATTCTTTTACCTTTTCAAAAAACAAGGGCAGGTCTTTTGCAAAATGCTGTCCGTCTGAATCAATGGTAATGGCGTAATCATAACCCTTTTCAATAGCATACTTAAATGCCTTGCGTAGCGCCCAACCTTTGCCAATGTTTTTTGGATAGCTTATAAATTGAACTGAAGAAAAGTTTTTTACAACATCAACAGTGTTATCTGTTGAACCATCGTTAACTACAATAATATCATCAGTATAACCTGCTACATCTTTAATTACACCTGCCAATGTAGCTACGTTGTTATAGGTAGGAATAATAACACAGGCTCTCAATAGATGAACTTTCTCCCTCTGGAAACCGGAACCTTTCATTATTCTTGTTGTTTGTCATTAATTTAAATAATAGCAGGCGATAAAATTAAAACAATAAACGGAATTAAATTTTGTGTACTTAACTAACTTTTTCCAGTTTGTTTTCTGACCGCCGTTTTTTATCCGCAATTTTCTGGCTTATCCATTCGGGCCATTGCGAATCATCTTCGGCTTCATAAATTCTTACTTCCTGTGTGCCATCGGTTTTCAGTAAATCATCTTCGGTACATCCCAGTATTTCTGCCGCTGTTTTTACTCCTGAATAACTTGCTCCGGCCACGCCGTGGCTCATTATGCTAGATCCACACATGTATAAATTATCCACTTCACTTTTATTGGTAAAGGAAAAGGGGCCGGTTTGCCAAAACCCTTTTTCGGTACCATATACACTGCCTTTAGTGGAATTTATATAATGTTCATTAGTAAGCGGTGTTCCCATCTGCAGGTGAAGAATATGCTGATGAACCTGTGGCATAATTCTTTTAAGCGTATTCAATAATTTCTGGCAAAGCCGCTCTTTTATTTTATTGTATTTTTCGTCGTTTGCATTTCTTACAACCTTATATGCCTTAAATGAATCGTAGTCAATAAAAGTTACAACTTCAATGGTGTGCTGCTTACCGTTATAACTTAAAGGATCTTTTAGTGAAGAGCAACTGATAAAAAGTGAATCGAATTCATCATTTTCCAGAATATCAACTTTGGTCAGGTCATCATGTAATTCATCCATATCCTTATCAGGCATAAACCAGATATTCCCTGAATCAAGCCCGGCTTCTCTGATATCCATATCCACAGTTATAAAAAACATCAATGAGGTTACTGAATAACGGGTATTAGATAATTTTTTCAGGAGTTTAGTACTGAGGTTTTCATGGCCTATCAGTTTGTAAGTAGTTTCAGGGTCTGCATTTGAAATTATTCTTTTCGCCATAATCTTCTCACCGCTTTGTAATTCTACTCCAACTGCCCGTAATTTTTCTCCTTTTTCTGTAATGATTTTTTTTACTTCCTGCCCAGTATGTATTTCGCCTCCGTATTTCTTTATTGTGTTGGTCATGGCTTTTACAATGGCAGCACCGCCCCCACTTGGATAAAATCCACCATTAAAATAATGGTCCATCAATGCACAATGCAGGGGAAAACTTGCTTTAGATGGCGGAAGTCCATGATCGCCACATTGAATATTGAGGACTTTTTTTAAGAGGGGGTCTTTAATATGCCAGCCAATAACCCGCTTTAAACTAAAAAGACCATACTTACCCAAGTGCCGGGTGCGGTAAGGAATAGTAATATTATCCCAAAAACCTTTCATTTGAGGGATAAGCTGAATCTGGTTACTTACTTTTTTTATTAAGGAAAGATATTTTTTTAACCCTTTCTTTTCTTTTGGAAATCTTTGTGAAAGTGACTCATGCAACCGGTCAATAGTAGCCGGCATATCAATCCGTTCTGCACCAATCCAGCAATGCTCATAAGCATCAGGGTTCATCCTGAAAAAAACAAGTTCATTGGCAATTCCCAATCCTTCATATAATTTACTGGCCGATTGGCCTTTATCAACGGCACCTATATAATGAACACCCGGACTGAACCGATGCCCGTCAATATAAAAACTATGACACCAGCCACCAGGCACATAGTGCTGTTCAACAACAGCTACTTTTTGGCCAGCTCTCGAAAGGCAAAGAGCAGCAGATAATCCACCAGCTCCTGAACCTATTATTATACTGTCAAATTCTTTCATATAATTTGAGATAGCCGAATATACTCTATTTATGAACGGAATATGGGTATCTGAATTAACAATTTTAAATTAGGGTTTAAAAAAAATGGCTTCTAAAACCCTGATTTTGAGTAGAAAAAAGTAAAAGTTGTAAACAAAATTTTTTTATGGCATGGTTTTGGATTTTGACATCCTGATTTGCAAAAATGCTTATCAGTAAAAAATTTTTAAACTTAAAATCTATATATTATGTCAGAAACAAATTTCCCAACACCTCCTGCACAAGCAACCGCAGGTAAGAGTTATAAAAATCTTATTATAGGTGTTTTAGCTGCAGGCCTGGTAGCCGTATCAGGTTATTTGATCTATGCAAAAAACGATAGTTCAAATAAAATACAGGTTCAGGAAACGCAAATTGCTAAAGTGTCTTCCGAAAAAAGTGATGTGCAGGCAAGTTTTGATGCTTCGCTGGCCAGACTTGATTCAATGTCGACAGTTAATACCGGTTTAGCAAGTGAATTAGCAGATAAGAATGCTGAAATTGCAAAAACCAAAGCTGAGATCCGCAGTATTCTTAACAAGAAGAATGCAAGTACTGCAGAATTATCAAGGGCAAAAACTTTGATAGCATCGCTTAATGATAAAATAAATACTCTGGAAGAAGATGTAGCAAGATTGACCCAGGAGAATCAGTTACTGGTAAATGATAATACAGTTTTAAAGCAGGAAAAAGAACAATTAAACCAAAACCTTGTTGCAACTACCGAAGTAAAGGAAAATCTTGAGAAGAAAGTTGATGTTGCATCTACTTTAAATGCCAGTAATATTATTATTACACCTATCAATGTAAAAAGATCTGGTAAAGAAAAAGTGTCAACTACGGCAAAGCGTGTAGATAAGTTTTTAGTGAGTTTTGTTGTTGACAACCGTATTATACAAACCGGTACCACTGATGTTTATGTGTTGGTTCTGGATCCGGAAGGAAACCCAATCAGTACTGGTCCTGAAACTTTTGCTACAAGAGATGAAGGAGATCTGGCCTATACAGCTAAGTTGCCTGTTGATCTTGAGACTGCTAAAAAGAAGAATGTTGAGTTTGCTTTTTCGCCAAGCGCCAGCTTTAAGCAAGGCAACTATACCATACAAATTTATCAGAACGGATTTCTGATTGGTCAGGGTACACGTGAGTTAAAGAAAGGTGGATTATTCAGTTAATCCCGTAAACCTGATCTCTATATAAATTGCAGTAAATCTGTAATGCAAAAAAGGCTGTTTGAATGTAAAATTCGAACAGCTTTTTTGTTTTTAGGATTTTGCCCGGCACCGGATTTACTACAGGAGTAATTTATTAGCTTTGCTTTTTGTTACTATGAGGAGGATAATTAAAACAGTTGCCGTTATTGGCGGCGGGCCATCAGGGTGTACTTTAGCCGCTTTACTGAAAAAGAAAGGTTATAAAGTAGCTGTATTCTATATGGAAAAAAGACCCGAAATTATTGTTGGAGAATCGTTGGTACCCGCCATTATACCTTTATTACGTGAGCTGGGTGTTGAGGAAGAAGTAAAATCATACAGTACATATAAGCCAGGCGCTTCAGTTTGGGTTAATAAAAATGCGGAAGCATCATCTTCATTTAGCTGCGGCGGCGGTAAGCTTCCGCATTATGCTTATAATGTGCCCAGGGATAAATTTGATAAAACAATTTTTGACCTTGCCGTACGTGAAGGGGTAACTTTTTTTAAGCAAGCTGCCAGGCTGGAACGGATTGCTGATACAGATGAGATCAGGCTGAGTGCCGATACCATTGCTTTAATAGATGATTATTTTGATGGCCAGCCCGACCTTATTGTTGATGCCAGCGGCAGGAGCAGGCTGATATCACGTTTGCTGAATATACCCGTAAAGGAAGGACCCAGAAAAGATATTGCTGTGTTTGCACACCTTAACGGGGCTGAAACTATTGAGCCATATAATATTCATTTACACCGGCTTGATAAAGGCTGGTTATGGCGTATCCCGCTACCCGACAGAATCTCTGCAGGTATTGTAATTAAGCCTGAATATTTAAAAGAATATGGTTTAACAAAAGAAGAGCAGTACGATAATTTTTTAAAAACTGATGAAGTGTTAAAAAAATTTACTGCTAATGCAACCCGTGAAACGGGCGTACAGTTATTCAATAATTACCAGTTAATTTCTGAACGGATGTATGGGAAAAACTGGTTGCTTACCGGCGATGCCGGCGGTTTTCTCGATCCTATTTTTTCTTCGGGTTTGTACCTGGCAATGAAAGGTGCTTTTGAAGCAGTAAAAGCCATTGAAGCAGGTAGTGAACAAGGGTTTAAAAAATACCAGAAAAACCAGTTGTTTGAGTTAAGGCTTTGGCAACAACTGGTTGATACCTGGTATAGCGGCAAGCTGTTTACATTGCTTACTGTAGGACAGAGCCGTTTGGATACAGCCTTTGGCCGGTTTGCCGAACCACATATTAAACGGCATTTAACCAGGTTATTTACCGGGGAAGCAGTTTATAATAGCTTCAGTCGTGGTGTTTTAAAGTTTTTTATGGGCCCCATGATATCAATGATGAAAGTTGGCCGTCTTCATAACAGAAATGTAAAGGATCTGGAAATAAAATAATGTGTTTTGGTGTTTTCAAGGAAAAATGACCAGTATTTTCACCAAATATATTCTGCAAACTGGTTTTTCAAAGCCCCACCCCGTCATTCATCAAGCTATTTTACCGTTCATCAAAACGACTTATTTCCTTTATAAATCACCTCTTTTTTTTTAAATCTTTTACCAGCAAGGGTTTCAAGCGGCATTTGGCTAATAATAATTGCCTATTACTGCAACATGCTTAGTACTTTATATTGCATAGTACTGTTCGATTCCCTATCTTTGTGTTATCAAAGTAAGCAAAGCGATAAAAGCGAGGTTTACTAAACAAAAAGAAACAACTATTAAAACATATAAAACAAAAAGTCATGAAAAAGCAATCAACCAACAACTTTACACAAATCAGTAAAGAACACACAAATGAAATAACCACTGTAGTGAATGAAACTTTAGCCATGGGACTTATCCCGGTTAAAACATTAACCACTGCCGATCTGTGGAATATTCAGCGCAGAAGCAAAACCATGATGTACAGAAGGCATTTAGCCTGATCTGCATCTCATAATACAAAAGTATAGCCCACTTTTAAACTGGTTTAATGATGCCTCTTTGCCCAAGCCTCTTTGTTTTAAAGAGGCTTTTTTTGTAAACGTGGGTAGTTCTTTAAAATACCTTTCAATTAAATTGGTTTTATTTTTTTGTAAAAGGTAAAAAGCCCTATTTTTGCAACCCCAAATAAGGGTACACTCCTCCTTAGCTCAGTTGGTTAGAGCATCTGACTGTTAATCAGAGGGTCGCTGGTTCAAGT